>JANQMV010000050.1 GCA_028279865.1 Candidatus Altimarinota bacterium
GAGGTGTAAAATCAGAGAATTCATTGTATAAACTACTGAAAATACTCTTTTATTTTAGAAAATACAAATGACAGACACAGGTTTTTGCAACAGTGCCGATTTTTTGGGGTTGTCTTTTTTTGGAAATCGAGTAGAATATACTTCATTTTAATTTCATTACTCATTGGCTGGCTAAAATGAATATAATAAAAAAAATACGGAAGAAGAAAAAACTCTTTTTATTTGTAACAGCTGTCTTGATTACAGGTGCCTATTTTGCTTTTTCCGGTAATGACGCTGAAGTTCTTGATTCTGCGCAACTGGAGACAAGCTTGGTTGTTCTTGGTGATATTCAGGAAACAGTTAAAGTGCTTGGCAAAAGTAAACTTGTTGATGAACAAAAGCTAAGATTTAATTTGCCGGGTAAAATTATTGCGGTGAATTTTAGTAATGGTGACTCTGTTAAAAAAGGTGATATTATCGCTGAGCTAGATCTTTCTGATATTGAAAACGAAATTCAGCAAGAAGAAATAACTTTAAAAAATGCAGAGAGAGACTTGCAAAATCTGCTTGAAGGTGACTCAGCTTTGACAATCAAAAAAGCGGAAAATGAGCTTCAAAACAGTGAGACAAGCTTAGAAATGCAAAAAAGAAGTTTGACTTTGGCACAAAGAAAACTGGATGAATCTTTGAAAAATCTTGATTTGGATTTAAGCAGAATGGAAGAAAGCCTGATTACCAAAGAAATAAATTTGAGTGATGCAAAAACCAAGCTTAATAATTTGGGTATTCATTATCATGATAATAGTGAAACAGGAGAACCTTATTTTTTAATCAGCGATTCAAACCTAGATATTGATGGGATTATTTTAACGATTAATGATGCAGTAAATAGTCTGGATTATTTGTTTGACGAGGACTTAAATCAAATCTATCGTAATAGTTTGGGAATTTTGGATTCGACAACTTTAAGTATTGCCAAGGTAAGCTATCGTAAATCCGTCATTGAAGAGGAAAAAATTAAAACAGAGTTTAAAGAAATTTATAATAAAAAACTCACACGAACTGAATTAAATGCTTTTTTTGACAACTTAAAAATGGTTTTGAAAGTTTTATCCGTTGCTGCAAACGATTCATACGAATTGCTGGAAAAGACTACGACAAGTGAATCCTTTTCTCAGGCTAGTTTGGACTCTCTCAAATCTTCTTTTTCGAGCTTAAAATCAACGATTGAGGAAAAAATCAGAACAGTAGAGCAGTTTGGTGATGAAATTTTACAGATTCAAGAAGAATATCGCTTAGCAAAAACTGCCTTTAAATCAGTCGAAGAGGATTTAGAGAAGCTAAAAATAGCAACACCTCGTTTAAAAGAAGACGAAAAACTTGCTTTTGAAAAAGCAGAAAATGAATATTATGATTCGCTAAAAGCGCTTCCTCAAGAAGCAGAAAATGTGGAAAATTTAAAGAAAAAGGAATTACAAGCGATTGAACGAGCGAGAAATGCAATTTTTTTACAGAAATTAGTCTTGGAAAAGGCAAAGAAAAACATTTCAAAATATAAACTCACAGCTCCATTTGACGGCGTGGTGAGAAAAATTGATTTTAAAGTAGGGGACAACTTGACTAATGACGAGGAAAAATATGCTTATTTGGAAAATCCTAACATTTTAAAAATCACGATTAGCCTAGATCAAGTTGAAGCAGTAAAAGTTCTGCGAGGGCAAGAGGCAGAAATTGTTTTTGATGCCTTGCCTAAAAAAGTTTTTGTAGGGAAGATTGATGAAATTAACCAATCTCCTACAAATAAAGAAGGTATTGCTACATATGAGGCAAATCTTACCTTAGAGACAAAAGGAGAAAGAATTTTCTCAGGAATGAGTGCGAATGTAACAATTTCCGTTAATGAAAAAAAGGATATTTTGACTTTGCCGATACTGGCTGTTCAAGATAATTTTGTCAAAAAAATGATTAATGGCGAAGGGGTTGAAACTCCTGTGGAAGTTGGCATTGATAATGGAGTTGAGATTGAAATTCTTTCCGGACTCGAAGAAGGAGATGAAGTGATTGTGCTTGATTATACAGTTTTAGATAGCTTAATGGAGCCTAACTATTATTAGTTTTAAAAAATGATTGAATTAAAAAAAATAAAAAAGAGCTATTCTCTGGGGAAGCAGAATATTCTGGTTTTAAAAGGAATTTCTCTTAAAATTAATAAAGGTGAGTTTGTTGCGATTATGGGTAAATCCGGTTCGGGTAAGTCAACTTTGATGAATATGATCGGTATGCTGGATACGCCGAATTCGGGTGAATACCTTTTTGAGCACCAAAGTGTTGAGAATTTAGATGATGACAAGCAGGCCAAAGTGCGCGGAGAAAAAATTGGTTTTGTTTTTCAGTCATACAATCTGCTTTCACGTGTTCCTGCTTTTAAGCAGGTTGCTTTGCCTTTGATGTATCAGGGAATTGGTCGTGAGAAACAGAAACAAAGAGCGAAAGAGGTTTTAAAAGAGGTGGGCTTGGCAGACAAAATGTATAATTTACCTAATGAGTTGTCTGGAGGGCAACAGCAGCGCGTAGCAATTGCCAGGGCGATAGCTGCAAAGCCTTCTGTTTTGCTTGCGGATGAACCGACAGGGGCGCTTGATTCGAAAACAGGTGAGGATGTTATGAATTTTTTTACAAAATTACATCAACAAGGGAAGACAATTATACTTATAACGCATGATGAAAAAGTCGCTAATTTTGCTTCCCGTCAAATTTTACTGAAGGACGGTATGATTATTTAATCATAAATTAAAAAGATGAATTTTTTTGAAAATATTTTAAATGCCTTTACAGTAATTAAAACCAATAAAATGAGATCGGTTTTAACGACTCTTGGTATTATTATTGGAGTTATGTCGGTTACTGTTATGGTTTCTTTGGGCGAGTCCGCACAGAAGGAAATGACTCAAGGTCTAGAGGAAAAAACAAATTTATTGCAAATTCGACAGGGCAATCCTATGAGGTTTTCGATGGATGCGTTTGAATTTGAAGGAGAAAAACGGCAGCCACAGGATTTAACAAATGCTGATGTTGCGGCAATCCAAGAAAATGACCAGATCTTAAAAATTTCACCGGAAATAAACAATTATGAAGAAGTGATTACCCCTTCAAAGAAGTTTAATACAAAAGTTGCAGGTGTATTACCTGCTGCTAAAGATGTTGCGAATTTTAGTTTAAAAGCGGGTTTGTTTATTAGCCAGCAAGATCAGGATGCAGAAGATAAGGTTGCAGTTTTGGGAGCATTTGCTGCACAAAATCTCTTTGGAAAACAAAATCCGCTTGGAAAAAATGTTATCATTAAGAATAGTGTTTTTAAGGTAATCGGTGTCTTGGAGCAAAAAGAAAATACCGGCTGGGGAAATAATGAGAATGCCGTTGTTTTAATTCCTTTATCAACAGCTCAAAACAGGCTTTTTGGCAAAAAAAGTTTGTCGCTTATTTCTGTTCTGATCAAAGATGGCGCAAATATTAAGGAAGCTAAACATAAAATTACTTATGCTTTATTGAGGGAGCATAAAATACCTAACATAAATAAAATGGATTTTAATGTTTATGATAACAGTGAAATGATTAAAATGTTTGACAAGATTAACAAGACAATGACATTTTTTTTGACAGCAATTGGTGGAATTTCTTTGCTGGTGGGAGGGATTGGCGTTATGAATATTATGTTGGTTAGTGTCACAGAAAGAACCAGAGAGATTGGTATTAGAAAAGCAGTCGGTGCACGAAGAAGAAGTATTTTATTACAATTTTTAATAGAGGCTGTCTTTTTAAGTGTATTGGGTGGCTTAATTGGTATTTTATTAAGTTACGTTGTTATCATTTTGATAAAAACGTTTTCACCGCTCAGTGCTTCTCTTTCGACAAACGCAATGATGATTTCTCTCTCTTTTTCTTTTCTTGTGGGAATTTTCTTTGGAATTTATCCTGCGAATAAAGCTTCAAAACTAAAACCAATTGATGCATTGCGTTTTGAGTAGCTAAAGTCTTTTTTGAGGGAGAGCTTTTTTGCTTTTGAATAATCTAGTTGGTATGATCTACTTCGTGTTTACAGACGCTACATTGATTGACTTTCTTGTTTTTTTCAGTCATCAAGCCTCCACACTCCGGACACTTTTCTTTAATTGGTCTGTTCCAAATTGCGTATTTACAGTCAGGATAGCGCTCACAACTAAAAAATAATTTTCCTTTTTTAGAGTGTCTCTCGACAATATCTCCCTTTTGACAATCGGGACACTTGACTTTTGTTGAAACGATAATTGGCTTAGAACCTTTACATTTTGGGTAATTTTCACAGGCTAAAAATTTGCCGAAACGTCCTGAACGTACAACCATTTTTTTGCCACATTTCGGACATTTTTCATTGGCATACTCTTGGGCAAGCTTTTCTGCCGCCTCAGCATCTTCATTTAAGGGTCTGGCATTTTTACAATTTGGATATCCTGAACAAGACAAGAATTTTCCAAAACGTGAAAGCTTGATGACCATAGGCTCTCCGCATTTTTCACAAATTTCATCAGTTTCTTCATTGACAATGTCCTGCTTTTGCACTGTTTTTGTTTTTTCAATTACTAATTTTTCAAAAGGATCGTAAAAGCTGCGCAGCCAAGGTATCCACTTTACTTTTCCTTCGGCAATTTCATCCAGATGGTTTTCCATCTTAGCGGTGAAATGTACATCGACAATGTCGTTAAAATGTTTTTCCAAGACATCTGTTACCACAAATGCAGTGTCTGTTGCTTTGAGTTGTTTTTCTATTTTTTCGACATAACCGCGAGATATAATTGTGGTGATGGTGGGAGCGTATGTTGACGGTCTGCCAACACCTTCTTCTTCCATCTTTTTTACTAAAGAAGCTTCCGTGTAACGAGCAGGAGGCTTGGTAAAATGTTGTTTTGATTCTAATTTTTCCAATCCGAATTCTTCGCCAATTTTGACGGCAGGTAGAATTTTTTCGGTGTAAGTGTTTTTTTTGTTATCATGATCAGTACCTTCTAGGTAAACTTTCATAAAACCATCAAAAAGAATTGTTTGACCGTTTGCACGAAAAATATATTCATTTTTTAAGCCTTTTTTTTCTGCTTTGACGTCAATGGCAACACGTTTAAATTTGGCTTGTGCCATTTGTGTTGCCAGAGTTCTTTTCCAGATTAATTTATAAAGTTTCAATTCATCAGTTTCCAAATACTTTGTTACTTGCTCAGGAGAACGAGTAAGGACAGTTGGACGAATCGCTTCATGAGCTTCTTGCGCTCCTTTTGTTTTTGTTTTGTATTTTCTTGATTTTGGAAGTGTATATTCCTTACCATATTTTTTTTCGATGACTATTTTCGCTTCCTTGATTGCAGTGTCCGATAAATTGACAGAGTCTGTACGCATATAGGTTATTAGACCGGAACTTCCTTCATCTCCCAAATCTTTACCTTCATATAATTTTTGTGCAACCATCATGGTTTTTTTCACAGAAAACCCAAGTTTACGAGCAGCTTCTTGCTGTAATGTTGAAGTTGTGAAGGGAGGAGCGGGATTTTTTTTAACCTCTTTTTCCGTTGTATTGTTCACAATATACTTGGCCTGTTCAATCTCTTTAAGGACTTTATTTGTTTCTTTTTTATTCGTTAATTTGGCTTTTTTACCATTAATTTTGTTTAAATCAGATTCAATTAAGAAAGAAACTTTGTTCTTTTTGAAAAATGCTTTGATATCCCAGTACTCTTCCGGCTTAAAAGCTTTGATTTCCTTTTCCCGATCAACGACAAGCTTAACAGCTGCACTTTGTACTCGCCCTGCTGAAAGTCCGAAGCGAATTTTTGACCATAAAAAAGGTGAGAGTTTGTAACCGACCAGCCTGTCTAAAATACGACGTGCTTGCTGAGCATTGACTAAATCAGTATCTATCTTGCGTGAATTTTTAAGTGAATTTAAAATTGCACTTTTGGTTATTTCATGAAAAACAATTCTTTCTACCTCGTTTGTTTTTTTAGGTTTTAGAATTTCTAATAAATGCCAGCCGATTGCTTCTCCTTCACGGTCCTCATCCGTTGCGATCCAGATTTTGGTGTTTTGATCCATTAAGCTTTTTAATTTCATTACTTTTTTCTTTTTCGCAGGTGTAATGACATATAATGGTTCAAAATCTTTTTCAACATTAACCCCTAGTGTAGCGTAACTAAGTTTTTGTTGTGTTTTTGGAAGGTCAGCTTTTTTGTTAGGTAGATCACGTACATGCCCATTGGAAGATTCAACGGTATAAGCTTTTCCTAAAAATTTTTTGATAATTTTGGCTTTTGTGGGTGATTCAACAATAACGAGATTTTTCATATAAAGGATTTAGAAGATTAGACTTATTAATTTGAAAAATATTGGCTTTTGAAACGCTTTTTTTCTAAGTTAAGCAGAGTAATTTTACTTGCTAAGCTTTTCATGTAAACTGACTGAAAGCATAACAAAACGTAATAAAATTTGTCAAAAAGATATTTTTCGACACGATCTTTTAGCTTTGGCAAGCGATATTTCCCCTTTTTTCCTGTTTTTTCCGCTAAAATACTTGCTTTTTTCAAAACTAGTACTAGTATTATCAGTAGTTAAGCTATTTTATATTTTTAATCTAAATCATTATGACTAAGCAAGATTTAGTGAACGCAATCGCAAGTTCTGCAGGACTTACAAAAAAAGCTGCTGGAGATGCTCTAGAAGCAGTAATTGGATCAATTACTGGAGAGTTGAAAAAAGGAAACAATGTTACTATTACTGGTTTCGGAACTTTCCGTGTTTCTGCAAGAGCTGCTAGAACTGGTGTTAACCCAAGAAATCCATCTGAAAAAATTAAAATTCCAGCAATGAAACTTCCTGCATTTAAAGCTGGTAAATCTTTAAAAGATGCTGTTAGATAGTCAGTACTTTTTCAAAAAAGCTATGTTAAACTCCCTTCCACTTTAGAGGGGAGTTTTTTTGTGACATGATTTTTTAGCTTAGTCAAGAGGAGTTAAATTGATTTTTAAACTAAAATCTGATATTATGCAGGGAATTTAAAAAAATTAATGATGAATACGAAAAATAAAATTTGTTTGCTAGTACTTTTTTTGCCCTGTTTTGCATTAATGTTAATTTTTACTCTTAAGGCAGAGATGGTCTTGGCTGATTATCCCACTGTTGTTACGCTTGATTGTAATGATACGAGTGTTGCAGCTGGATGGTATAAAAGCTATGGAAACAGGTGTGGCGATATAGGGGGGCTTAATTATTGGAATGCATCGATTCTTAATGACGGAGAGAGTAATGCATATGGTGCTTTTTTAGATTCTTATAAGAGAGATTGTTGTAATGCTTTAAACCTTGGTACTAGTAGTCAGTGTGGAGACGAGGCATATCGTAATGCATTGAATATTGATATTGAACAATGTAATGATGTCGCATTGTGTAACCCGGGAGATGATTATATCGCACAAACTACAACGTGTGCTGAGGAAAAAGAAGACATGCTTCTTGTTTGTGATGATAATTTACAAACAAATCAAAATTTTCGTTGTGGTGTTTTTTGCGGCGGTTTTCAGGAAACAGTTGATTGGAATGCGTATAATGAAAATGAGTGTGCTCCTGAATCGGCTAACTGAGTCGTATGTAACTTTGCTCAAGCAGGCGATTATCAGTTTACAGCAACTCCACGTAATGTTTTTTCTGAATGCAGACAGACAACATTTTCCATTTCCGTAGGATCGTGATCGGGAAACGGAGGCAGTAGTTCGTGAGGTAACACTTCTTCTTGTAGTTCGAGTAATTTATCGTCTTGTAATAGTTCGAATTGTGCAGGTGCATGATGATATTGGTGCACAAGTAGTAGTAGTTGCGTTGCTTCTTCTTCTAATTGTTCAAACACTTCTTCTTGTAGTTCGAGCAATTTACCATCTTGTGATAGTTCGAATTGTGCAGGTGCATGATGATATTGGTGTGCAAGCAGCAGTAGCTGCGTTAGCTCTTCCTCTGATTGTTCAAATGCAAGTTCTTGTGATTCTTCCAATCATTCAGCTTGCGTGAACCAAACAACGTGTGAGAATGCAAATGGTTATTGGTGTACAGATTCTGATCCGGACAGCTGTGTTGCAGCTCAGGCAAATTGTACTACCACTGCTTCTACTCAACTTGATATTTCTTGTACTCCAAGCAGCGTTGGTGCAGGTGATTCTTTTTCCTGTCAAGAAAATAGTGATCCAAAAATTCCCGTAGCGTGGTCATTTAACGGGACAAATGCCGCCAAAGATTGTGCAGATGATTCAACGCTTTTGACTCAAAAAACCTGTATAGTTGATGACAATTATGGAGATGGAACAATCACAGTAACTGCTGAGGCAAATTGATATACGGCTGCGAACGCTCAGGTCGTTGTAACAGAGAGAAGTTTGTCTGATTTTAGTATTACCTGTGATAATGACAAAAAAGAAGGTAAAGCCTTTACATGTTCATCAACATGTTGAGGCACGGCAGAACCTGTAACTTGGAATACCACAGAGTGTGAAACATGACCTGCGACAACGACTTCATGTACTTTTAACAGTAAAGGAGGAAAAACAATTTCCGTAACTCCGAGTGATCCAAGCTCAGATTGTCAGGCAACAGATTTGTCGATATCGATTTCTGAAGCAGAGCCTGCAGAAATTACTTGTACGTGACCTTACTATATTAACGAACCTTTCTCATGTAGTGTAAAATGTGAAGATCAAGACGTAACAGGAACTTGGTCTATTACATCGGCTGGTACGAGTTCGTGTTCTCCTACATCGGGAACCTCAACACAGTGTGTAACAGATGCTGCAGCAACAGTGAGCGTTTCAGGTGCAGACAGTTGTGCAAGTATTTCAGAGTCTATCTCGTTAAGTTATCATGATTTAGCTTTGACTTGTAGTCCGACAAAAATTAATGTAGGTGAAAATTTTGCCTGTAATGCTTCAGGTGGAGATCAAAAATATCAGTGGTTTTTTCCTTCAACTGTTTCAGAGTCTTCAGGATCAACAAATGCTTTAAAAAATCTTAGCGTATCGATTAATTCACCAAATGAATATCCGAATGATGGAAAGATTATTGTGAAAGTTCAGGATGGTTTAAATAATATAAAGGAAGTTGAACTGGAGCTTGCGCCTCCTGCAGTAGATATAAATGCTATTTATACGATAGGTAACGCAGGTATTACAGTTTGAGCAACAGAGGATGTTTATGTCGAACTAAATGCAATTGGAGGAGTTTGAGATATTAATTCAATTCAAGCAAAATTGATTCAGGGAAGCTGTTCAAGTGTGGGTACTTGTAATTGAAGGCAGGTTTTTAATTTAGTAAATGAAAAATTAGAATTAGAAAAATCAACAACCAGTTCGTCAGGTAGTAATATTTTTAATTTGCTTTACAAGCTTTCGGTTTTGACACCGGACTATGAAGAGTTGGTTAATGGTAATTATACTTATGAAGTGACTGTTTATGATATTTACAATCAACAATCGGTTGCTTATTTGCAAACATACATTGGTATTTTGGTAGATGGTGATATTAATGGAGATCAAAGTGTCGATATCTTGGATATTGTGAAGACTGTGATGTATTACTTAAACCCAACTGAAAAACCGACTCCACAAGAAATAGCGGCAGTTGATTTTAATAACAATCAACAAATTGATTTGGTTGATGTGATTAGAGTAATTCAAGAATGAATGAAAAATTAATAAAAATAAATTCAATAAAATGGAAAATCCAATAAAAACAGGTATAAAAGAGCGCAAAAAATTTTTTGTAAGGACTTGACTTTGATTAGGAGTTTTAGCAAGTATTTTTTTGCTTTCAATCTTTTCTCTAAATTCAGATCTACTTCAGGGAGATATTTTT
This sequence comes from Candidatus Altimarinota bacterium, assembly GCA_028279865.1. GTDB lineage: Bacteria > Patescibacteriota > Gracilibacteria > JANQMV01 > JANQMV01 > JANQMV01. The sequence goes on from JANQMV010000050.1 coordinate 9,895, forward strand.
CAAGGTGGTTCTTCCAAAACAGACGCTTTTTATATTCCTGATTATCCGGCAAATGCTGGTGATTGAGGCGATATCCAAGTGGTTTCAACTAATGCGATTAATAATTTTGCGGGTTTTAGTTTTACACTAGTTTATAATGCAAATAAAATCTCTATTCCTGATAATGCTGTTACTGCTTGAGGGCTTGATTTTGTGAATTCAAAGAACATTTCTCCGGGAAGACTTAAAGTTGTGGGTGCAAGCGGAAAAATAAATGGGGTTAGTCTTGCTGCCGGCAGTGATTTAGTTACAATTAATGAATTAGCTTTAATACCTAGCCTTGCAGATGGTGAAGTTTTAGATTTGAAAATTGAAGATTTTGAGCTTGTCAGATCTGTTTCTGGAACATTAACTTCAGAAAAGAATCTGCAAATTAATGCCGGTAAAATTACAATTGGTTCAGCTTGAGACTTGCAGCTACTTTCAGCAACACCTGTTGATAATATGACGGTTAAACTCACTTTTTCTGATTATATTACCAATATAGGTAGTTTTAATTTTGATAACGGATTGCTGCAAAACTCCGCAAGCATTGATAATCAAGATGGAAAATCAATTTTGGTAAAAACATCATTGCAAACACAGTGAACTTTGTATGAAGTAGTTGCTTCCGGAAGTATGGGAAATGTAGAAGGTTCACTTTCTACGAATAATAAGGCTTATTTTACGGGAATTGGTTCAATTACGCTTGCTTCGGATTTTGACCTTAATTCGGCTGTTGCGAATTCGGGAACAGGCATTTCTTTAAATTTTTCTGACGCTATTTTAGACGGCTCTGTTTATAAAAATGCTTTTAACCTTAATGAAACAAATACGGCAAACAATTTAGCGATTTATTCTGTAGAGAAATCACCAACGAATAGTAAAATTGTTAATCTTTTGCTGACAGGCAGCACGATTTTGGATGGTACAAAGAATTATCAAATTACAGTTTCAAATTCCGGATTGGCAACTGATTTACGTCGCCAAAAAGATAATGCTTTTTTAGGTAAAAATATTATTACATTCCCGGGTTATGCGACATGATCAACGGCTGATCAATTTAGTGTTGTATCGGCAAAAGCGGTTTCTATAAACCAAGTTGAAGTTAATTTTTCTGAAAATTTATCTGCCAATACGGTTGATTCGAATGATTTTGAGATTTTAGGTGAAACAATTAACGCTGTTTGAATTCCGTATAACGGTAGTTATCAAAACGTACTTTTAACCCTTTCGGGAAGCTTAGCCTCCGGTCAATATTATACTGTAGTTGTGAATGATACCCAGAACGGAATTTCCGCCTACTCGGGTAACGCTTTAAGCTCAGATAATACTACAACGTTAGTAGGTTATGGTACGCATACAGATACAAGTACTTTGGCACTATTGAGTGCAGAAGCAGTTTCACCAACTAAAATAAATCTAAATTTTAATCAGGCACCTCTTGCGTCTGATATGATTCCGGTAAATTTTGAGATTCTTCCTACTTTGACGATTACGGATGTTTCAGTTAACGGAAAGGTAGTTTCTTTGACTACTGCTGTACAAGCGGAAGAAGCTTTATATACCATTGTTGCTCGTTCAGATAAGATAAAAGATCAAGGTGGACTTCTAATTTCCGCCCAAAATACAACGACAGTAAATGGCTATCTTGCGAAGAATCCGGTCATTGATTCTGTTACACCAAATCAAATTGTTAATGATGAGGAACATACAATTTTGATTGCTGGTAGTAATTTTGAAAATGGTACGAAAGCTTACTTAAATACACTAGAATTAGCAACAACGGTTCAATCCGGTCAAATTAAGGTTGTAGTTCCCGCTGAGACACTGGCTGGTGTTTATAGTCTTATCTTGAAAAGACCAAATGGAGAACAACTGGAGTTTGCAAATGCTCTTGTGATTGAAGATCCGGAACAAAATATTTTGGTACTTTCGGATGAGTCATATGCAAGCCCAAAGCTTGTACCAAATGATGGAGAAACACCAACAACTCTTTGGGTAAGAATTTCTGATCCAAAAGGGGTTAGTGATATTGACAAGGTTTTTCTTGATTTGAGACCCTTGGATGGTAATCCAGCAGCTGTCATGCAAGCTGGTAGTGTCGTAGATACAAAGCGTTGGTTTAGTTTGGAAGTAAAAGTTCCAAACACTGTAACAACTTCAGCAACACCAATTCCAATTGAGGTGACAGCGCAAAATAAATCTGGTGATAAGGCTTTTGGTACTGTCAGCCTAATTGTTAATAATGATATTACCACCAGTATTGCTCCTGTGGTTGAGCAAGCTTATTCAACACCAAGTATTTTACGACCTGGTAATGAAGAAGAGATTTATTTTTACGCTTATGTAACTGATGCAGATTGAGCCAATACAATTAACACAGTTGTGATTAACCTTGGTCCCATTGGAGGAGCTCCTATGTTAATGGAGCCGGTTACTTGATCAAATAATACAAATTCAAATTTAAATAATCAGGAAGCAGATACTTCAACGACGCCTTTTAGTTCATATTTTAGGAAGGATTCTTTAATTAAGCAGATTCTTCCGAAGGCATCTGCATCTTTCTCTGCTCCAACTTCAAATGGTCAGTGGTATAAGACTACTGAAGCCTTCCAATTACCTAGTAATATGCGAAAATGATCTTATAACCTTGAAGTTACAGCGACAGACAATACAGGGGTAACAGGAACATTGACTTTCACAGCCAAAACTTCCGTGAGTCAAAATAAACCTTTTATTGATGAAGATAAAGTTTATGTGACGCCAAGAGAATCTATTCCAAATGATGACAAAACAACTTTTGTTATTCATGCTTACGTGGAAGATCCCGATGGTCTTGATGATATCGCTTCTGTGACACTTGATTTAGAGGAGATTAACTTACCGCCTGCAACAATGACAACAGAAGCAACGAGTGGTTTGTGAGGATGGTATAAAACGGCAGAATTAAAAATACCAGCCGAGGTGATTAGGGGAGTTAAGACTTTGGATCTTTATGCACGTGATAAAGCCTGAGCGGAAGGAGAAGCAAGTTTAGACATTAGAGTAACCAATTTTGATGAAGTGGGAGATGCTCCTGTCGTAAATGTAGGTAGATCCTATACTTCTCCAAACGTAGCAATTAATGACGAAGCAACTAAATTAAGCCTATATGCTTATGTTTCTGATAAAGATGAGGATGTTGATTATGTTATGGCAAATTTAACAAATGTTGCCCGTTATACAGGTCCGTCGAGAAATACACGTACCAATAGTGGTAGTAATAATTTGGATTACTATGATTACACAATAAGTAATGAAGATCAAAACCCTTGTGAAACAAATTCTGATACGATTTTATGTATGTTTCCAAGTGTTCAGGAAGGCAATGATGGTCGTTGGTTTGTTTTGAATGATGTAGTCGTTTTAGAAGAAGCTGCTCCAAGTATCGAACCATATCGTATTTGGATAACTGCTGTTGATAAAACAGGCAAATCAACTAAAGGACATATCAATATTAACGTAACTGACGGGAAGACTCCGCTTGAGCAAATTTGAACACCAACATTGCAGCTTGCCTCTTCGACAAGTTTAAATTCCGTAGAAATTTTGCTTTCAAATCCAATTGATTGATCAAATTTGAGTAGGACAGGCAAGGAATTTAAAATTACTGAAAAGAGTAATACTTCTGCAGAGCTTAATGTTGCAAGATCTGTGATTAATACAGAAGGCAATATTATAACCCTGACAACTTCTGATCAAGTTGCGGGTACTAGTTACACGGTTATTGCCGATGCGGAAAAATTGGGACTTAAAAATAACCAAGCTTCAGATACTTTGGCTGATTTTATCGGTTTTCAGAAAATTTGAGTTGAGCCAAAAGTAGATTTGGTAAGCTCAAATTCTTCCTATTTGGTTGAGGTAATTTTTAACAAGCCAATCAAACCAACATCAGTTAATCCGGATGGCTCTGATTTTGAGATTTTTACGATTGACGGAGGTGCGGAAAAATTAAAAACAATTCGCGCAAAAATTATAGATCAGCAGACTGTTTTAGTTACAACAGACGCTCAAATTTCTAATAAAAAGTACAGAATAAATATTAAAAATATTGAAAGTGCCGCAGGCAAACAAATAAGACAGATAGGGCTAACTTCAATGTTTAAATGATTTCAAAATATAGTGCATGAATCTTCAGAACTTCAAGTGCAAGCTGATTTTAATGGTGACGGTAAAGTTGATTTTACTGACTTTACGATGTTTTCAGCTGTATACGGATGAATGTGGAGTTCACTTAAGTCAGGAGATGTGACTACTTTGGATGAAGTTGTGGAAAATTCAGGTATTCAACCGTCTTATAATCCAACTGAAACAACAACACCAGTACCATTGACAGAATAAAATACATAAAAAATTAATAATTTTAAAAAAATGGAACAGAAAAATTTTTTAACAGATGCCGAGCTGACACTTATGCGTGAATGCGCTCAATTGCCACAAGATAAAATTCTTGCTGGTGATATTGGTGCTTTGCGTAGATTGATTGAGACTACTTTGGGTAATAAGGCTCGCTTAATTAATTGTAAATTCAGATAATATGAACAAAACCTTTGCCTTCATCATAGGCTTAATCATCTTATCAAGTTGCGCTTTGCAAGAAGCTGAGCAAAGACCTTCGGCAGAAATAGTAGATAAGATTAAATCTGCGCAGAAAATTGACAAAAGTATTGAGTTTAAATTAACAAAAACAAAAATTACTCCGAAAACTTTTAGAGTTAGTCTTGATTTAAGTAATCCGGAAAAAAGAGAAATTAATTCTGTTAGGACGTGGCTTTCTTATAATCCGGAAGACTTAAAAATTATCAAAATTGAGACTCAAGACTCGGATTTTAATTTAGCGGCTCCGGGCGAGAATGAATATGATGCTGAAGCAGGTTTAATCAAAATTGGCAGAAGTCAAACCAATGGAGTTAGACAAAAATCAGAAATGAAAGTAGCTGAAATTATGCTTGAAAAAACTCAAACAGGTTCTGTCATTCTTGATTTTTATAATTATCATGAAAATCAAGATGGTCATATCAATGCGAATATTTTATTTGAAGGAAGAGTTTATAATTTGGCAGCAAAACCAGACTCACCGGGACTCATCATTGAATAAATTTAATAAATAAAGATTTGCGAATTTCTAAACTAAAAATTAACTTTTAAAAAATGTTAAAAAACAAAATAAAATTAGGTTTAATTGCAATTGTATTTTGATTTTTTGTAAATTGATTTCAAAATCTAGCTTTGGCTGCAATAGCTGATACGACATTGGAAATTAGAGATAGATGTAATGAAGGTATACAGTGCCCTGCTCCTCAAATTACAGGCTCTCAAATTAAGTCAGTCATTGGTCGTAATTTTGAGACGGAATTCAACCTTGATATTTATATTAAAAACCCTTCAAGGCAGGAGGTTATCTCTGCACAAACTTGGTTGGAGTATGATAAGTCCAAACTACAAGTTGCAAAAATTGATGTTTCAAATTCAGCTTTTGATTTTGTTGCACCCGGAGAAAACCATTTTGATAATGCGGAGTGATTAATTAAAATCGGTCGTTCTGCAATTGGTACGAAAGCCAATTCGCAAGAAATTTTTGTGGCGAACATAACCTTTAAAGTTATTACAAAAAATTTAGGAACAGCTTTGCTAAAATTTCATGATTATCAAATCGGTGAATCCGGACATACTAGTGTCAGAGTAATGGAAGATAATTTTCCGGTTAATGTTTTGGCCAATGAACCGAAATATTTTGTCGTGCCGGTGAATCAATCCGGAAATTTTACCGATGAAAATAATACCAATCAATCTGATACTGGTTCCCAAGATCAGCCGAATGTTACCCCTCTTACACTAACTCGTCCGACAGGTTTTAAAGCAACTACCGGAAATGGATATGTTTTCTTGATTTGGGATAAAAGTGAAGATTCTAGCTTAAAGGGATATAATCTTTACTATTCAACTACCAGTGGTCGATATTTACAAAGACGTCCGGTTTGAAATGTCAATCAATACGAAATGAATAATTTGGAAAACGGCAAAACCTACTATTTTGCAATTACCGCCTATGATCAATTCGACAGAGAAACAGATTACTCCAATGAAGTACGTATTACAGTCGGCGATCCGAATTCCTCTAGTAATCCAATCTTAATTTCGCGTGATGATTATTTAACAAAAGTTCCGGAGCAACCTCAAAATGGTCCTGCTGTAATTTTTATAATCACGCTTTTGGCTCTAATCTCCAGTTTCATTTTCTTAAAACTCAGGAAAATACACGCTATTTAAAAATCTAATAATTAATAAAAATAACATGTCAAATCCTCTTGATGATCAAAAAAAAGAAAAAAATACCCCTTGGACAATGGTCTGAGATGACGGTGGTGAAATAAAAAAATCTGTTGTAAATAATTCAAAAGAAATTAAAACAGCGGAATGAGAATGAAAAAAACTAAAAGTTTTGCCATACGTTTTCACAGCTTTAACTTTTTTATTAATTTTTTTCTTTAGTAATCAATTTGAAAATTTGGGTGCGGATTTATTTACCAGTGGAGCTTGAAAAGACGTACGTTTTGGTATCCCCGTCACGAGTAATCCTTTGCAAGAAGGTCTTTTAGAGAATTGAAAAACTGACGAAGTATCACATACCGGTTCATTGATTCAAGATCAAGAAAATTCAGATACTGCACATAAACAAGAAAATGTTGAGCAAGAAACTCAATCAATTGAAGTTATTCCACAAGTAGAAGTTCCGCTGGCACAAGAAGTTTTTGTTGAACCGATTCAAAATAATGCCAATCTTATTCCTGAAAATTTACATACAGCGGCATCGACTGAAAAACAAAATGATGCAAATTCAAATTCAGCCTTTCGTCCGAATGTTCATACTTATGACAAAGTTCCCCAAGTTCAAGTTTCAGAAAATTTACAAACTTTGCAGCTGGAAAACTTGCATGCTTCTGCTCCCGTTTCTGTGGATCAGAAACGTGAAATACCTAAGCCACAGCAAAACGTACAATCTGGTCCGGAAGAGAATTTAGTTGTTTTGCTTACTTTGTGTTTCGCTAGCGTGGCTTGGTTCTTAATGCGTAGAGTACGGGCGTAAATTAAAGGAGCAGTTTAATTAAGCAAACAACCTCCTTGGCATTTTTTGATCAATTTGCAAGTTTGGCAATTTGCAAAGGGTTGATTTGCTTGTACAGATTTTTGTTGATACTGAAGTATTTTTTGACTGAGTTGAAAGAGGGACGAGGATTTTTTAAAGTCAAAGTTGTGCGTGTGTTTTTCACAAAATGTTAATGTTTGACCATTATGATGAAAGGTTGGCATAAAGACAGGGCAATCAAAGCAAGAATTTATTGTTTTGTATTCTTTGGGAACATTCAGGCAGAGAGGGGTTGGTATTCTTAAAATTCTGCTTTTATCGCTTATACCAAAAAAGTTTGACTGTTTGATAGTTTGTAAAATATTTTGTTGAAAATTTTCTAAAGTGCTTTTTGGTAAAATAATCCCTCTTGGCTGAATTTTTAATTCCAAGTTAAGTTTTTGAGCTAATTTTTTGATTAGATTGACTTCATTTTCAGAGTCTTGAGGATGAAAACTAAAGCGTAGATTTATGTTGATATGACTGATTTTTTGATATTGCCTGATATTGTTTTCAATGTTTTTTCTATTTTGAGGAGATTCTAGATATTTTCTTAAATTAACTTCTAGATTGGCAGGATAGTAGAAATTCTCTACTAAAGTTTCACCCTCTGTATAAAGAACCGCTTTAATTTTTTTTTGCTTCAAAAAATTTAAGGCATCTAAAATCCCATACCAACTTAAAGCTTTAGCTGAAAAAAAAATTTTTTTTAATTTGTGTTCCAAGCTAACCCGATCAACTATATTGAAAAAATTGTGTAAATTAAGTACATCTTTTGTAGATTGTCCTTTTGTTAAAATTGAAATAACTTCAAAAAATTTATATTTCATTTTTTTCACATATTAATTTCTCAGCTTTAAGTAAACTAAAAAAATATTGTACAATATTTTTTTAGTTTACGTGTTGGAAAACATTAGCCTTAATGCAAGGTTTAACTTTTTAATTTTTTAAGTAGGAGAGAAAAAAGCAAGATTATTAGCCCCACCATTAAGATTAATAAACCTGTTTTTAACAAGTTTTGTTTTGCTAAATTTTCTATTTTTTCTTCTTTCTCATCACTTGAACTAAGATTGTTAGTTTGTTTTTCCATTAATTCTTGATCTTCGTCTTGTGCGTTAGTTTCATCTTCTAAGGGCGTGCTTAATTTTTCTACGACTTCAATTTCAAAACTATCTAACAGAAATCTGTCATCTTCGTTTTGTCCCCAAATTTGTAGGCTAGCCTTTGTTATATTTGTTCCTGTTCCGCTAAGAATGAGGTTGTCAGTATCAACTGAGAGCCATTCCGGCAGTGGTGATCCATCTTCTAAGGTAACTAAATATTTTTGATAACCACCGGGAATTTCGTAGGTAAAGAATTCTGCTTGTTCGATTTTTATTCCTTTTTTAGGCTTTTGTACGATAGGCAAAAACTGTTTAAAATCTTGATAACCTCCTTCTGCCTTCGTTTTTAGTTCTTTTTGAAAGGTCTCAGGGCTGTTGGCAAGCTCTGTCTCTAAATAGGTTTGAAATTGCTTGATTTGTTCCCTGGAATAATCTTTGTCATTTGCTTCTATGAAAAAATATTCGTATCGAGCGATATTACGAGGCTGTTTGAAGTAATTTTTAATCTCCAGTTTGTCTAAATTAAGTTCGTCCTCATATCTAAAAAATTGAATCCATTCAAGCCAAGTCAGTTCTTCTTCTTCATTGTTGGGGAAAATTTTATTCGCCAGACTGATTGTTTTTTCAAGCATTTGCTGCTCTTTGAAAAGCATATCCATAAAAACAGCATGCCTATTCCATGCGAAATAAGTATGCGTAAAAATAGAACCATTTATAAAAATCGGCTTGATACCTGTTGGTATTTGATTGGATATTTCAATCACGGCATTTTCATCTTCAAAAATTTTTTCAAAACTTTCCTTTGCTTTGCTTTTTGCGTACAAATTTGCAGCAATTTCTTGGAAGGTAGTCCAAGCTTCCAAGCTTGCTTCAATCAAAGTATGAACATTGTATAATTGTTCTAACTCGGGGTTTTCCGGAAGAATAAAAAGACTTTTTTTGCTAAACAAATCCAGTGCATTTTTATCTCGAATTGTTTTTTCAATATAAACTTCTTTGTAATTGTTTACTGTTTTAATCTCAAAGACATTGGGAGAAGCAACCATGGCAAAATCTCCTTTTTCAAGGTTGTCTAATTTTTTTTCTGTCAACGGTGTATAGGTTGTTGCGTAGCAGTAGAGAAATGAATTTTTTTGATCCGTTTCCAGGCTTTGGGTGCCAAGCTCAAGACTGTGTATCTTTTGTTCGGTTAAGCCTGAGTCAAACAAGTTATAAACATTAAAGATATCTTTTAAGTTTAAATTACTTTCAGTTCCTTGAGTGATTTTTTTGGTTTTTATATACTTATCATCAAAATATGTCATTAAAAGGGGGTCAACACTGGATGAATGTGTTTGTGCTTGTGATGAAAAATCAGAAGAATCAAAATTTTCTGTTTCCAAGGGGTATTGTTGAATTGAGTCTGTTAATTGCTCAAGACAATTTGCTTCCATAGTTTTTGCTGCATTTGCATAAGGGAAACCGAAGACCAAAAGAGAGATAAAGGTCAGAACAAGTTTTAATTTCATAATTTTTATTTTTAAAAATATTTTTAATAACACATTTTTCTATGCTCCGTCATCGTCATCACCATCATCATCACCACAATCATCATTAATCCAGCGACAATTACAATCACAGTCAGAGACATTAACAGTTCCTGATTTGACCCATCGAGTATTGTTATTCGCGAAAGAAACATTTCCTCTTGGTCCCGGAATACAACTCCATCTCGCAGAGGCTTCAGGGATTATTTTGCTAATGATAGCTTCGTTCAAGCTCGCAAATTTTTCTAATGTCCCTCCGGCTAAAAATGCTGAAGCGACACCAACGGGAGCAGTCAGTAAAAAGGAGATTACAGGAATATACTTTGATTTTTGCTCTTTTTTTTCTACTATCTGTGTATTTGTCATGATTAGCTTGGATTATTGAAACAGCTATTTTTCTAAATCCTAAATTATTGTTTATTAATAAACAAATTTTTTAAATTGATATAATATTAGGATGTGTTCTTGTAAAAAATTATAATCTTAAAAGAATCTCATCCTGTGCCTCTTTTGAGTAAAGATAGATAAAAGTTAAAATGAAATAGTTAATTTGCTGATTTTTTGTTTTAAAGGGCAGTATTTCGTTGTATTCCGGAGAAATTGAAATTAAGTTATTTTCTATGCTGATATATTGACGAATGGGCTTTACAACTTCCCAAAAAAGTTTCTCTCCAAAAGTTTCTTTTATTTTGGTAAAAGGTATTTTTGGAAAATGTAAATGTCTGATTAAGATTCGTTTTAGGGATTCTTTTTTTGAAAGAGAATAGTGGTTGTATATTTCTTGGTTATTTGTCTGAACCTTTTGTTTATATTCACTGTGGCTTTTTGGTTGGCTGCGAATTTTGGTATATTGACCATTGTTCCATAAATATGAGGATGCGCGATAACCTATTGCCAAAATGTTTTTTAATTCCAGCCATTTATAGCGCCAGTATTCTGAATCTCGTTTTGGTTTCAATTTATTTAATTCGTACGATTGTGCAATTTTTTCCGGGTATCTGTCATAATGCTGTAGTGGTATAACCGAAACAGTATTGGGTTTGAGTTTTCTTAGATGTACCAGAGTGTCTTTTAGAAAGTCATCTTCAGTTTCATTAGGCACTAAGTCATACAGCAAATCAAAGCTAATAAATTGAATACCAGCTTGCCTAAGCCATTTTACCGCATTGTAAACATCTTTGATTTTTTGTGGTCGCCGAACTTGCTTTAATTTTTCTTCATTAAAACTTTGCACTCCTAAATAAATCCTATTAACTCCTGATTCGGATAATGTTTTTGCAATTTTTTTATCAATACTGTAAGGCGTAGCTTCTAGGGAAAAAGTAGTGTTTTTTTTAATTTTGAAATTTGTAAAAATGTGATTAATTAATCTTTTTAACTCTTTGGCACCTAGAATTGTCGGAGTTCCGCCTCCCATGTAAACTGAAAGAACTTTATTTTTTTTGGGAAAATCTTTTAGAATCCAGTTTATTTCTTGGATCAGACAATCTACATATTCTTTTGCTCCAAAGGTTTGTATGTGTGGTCCATTGTAAGTACAGTAGGCACATTTGCTTATGCAGAAAGGTACGTGTATATAAAGGGAAAAATCATGCGCCTGTTTGATGATTTTTTTTCTAACCTGAAAAGAGTTTTCAGATGATTTACTTAAAATAGATTCAACATTTTTGGGAGGATAATTAAGGTGCCACTTGGAAGTTTCGCCAAGCATTGGTAGCTTTTGTGCAATGGTGTTAAATTTTTCTGAAAACCACCACAAACGATCTGGATTGATGTATTGCTCCCAGTGTTTTTCTGCTAAAGGATTTGGAATATTTTATCTTTAAAGCATAAAAAAGTAAGAACCTTTTGTTTTATTATAAAATCAATTTTTGATTTAATAAACGTAAAATGATTTTAAAAAACATCGTTGTCGTTTAAAATAAACAAAAATATACTTAGAATTACTGTATTCAAAATGCTAAAAATTAAGTTTCAACTTCTTACAAGTTTTGTTTTTGTGTTTTTGTCTGGTGCTTTTTTTGTGCCAAAAACTTTAGCTGCTACCTATAACTATAACCCTTCCGGAGCAGGTAGCTTTAATTTTTCACAACCGGGAATTAACACTGTCCGTGCTTGTAATTTAGATGGTATTTGTAATAGTACAACCTTTTATATTGATAATGCTGCACCAAATTGCGGGAGTATAACTCAGCAAGTTTTGCCCGGAGGTTCTGTTGAGGTGACAGTGCCTTGCTCTGATGCGCACTCCGGTTGTGTGCAGAATGTCTATAAACAGACTTATTCTGCAAACGGAAATAAAAGTATTACAATTAGTGACAAAGTCGGTTATACAAGAAATTGTTCTTTTTCCGTTACTGCCGTTGATAAGACACCGCCTAACTGTGGGACAATTACGAAAATACCGACAAGCTGGACGAGCGGTTATGTAACCGCAACAGTGCAATGCGTGGGCTCTGATTGCCAAAGACCTAATTATAGTACTACATTTACTGCAAATGGTACGAAAAACATAACGATACAAGATCATACCGGCAACTCAAGAAGTTGTGCTATTTCCGTTTCCAATATTGATAGATATGCGCCAAGCTGTGGTGCGGTGAGTCGTAGTCCCTCCTCATGGACATCTGGCAATGTTTTTGCGGCATTAAGTTGTTATGACACGGGAGGATCGGGTTGCCAACAATCGTCTTATGGATCAACTTTTTATTCAAATGGTGCGAAGTATGTGACGATTAGGGATTATGCTGGAAACAGTAGAACTTGTGGTATTTCTGTTTCTAACATTGATAAAACAATGCCGGTTTGTTCAAGAACACTCATTCCGAGTTTTTGGACTAATACTGATGTGACAGCTGTGGCAAGCTGCAGTGATACACCATCTGGCTGTCAGCAATCGGTACAAAGTCGTTTGGTTAGTTCAAACCAGACGGTCCCATTTAATATTCGAGATCGTGCAAACAACACGACTTCTTGTAATGTAAATGTTTGGAATATTGATAAACAGAGACCAACGTGTACAACTTCTTTTTTAACAACAATTAATTCTCTTGGTTGGTCTAAAGAAGCGGTGGTTGCTCAGGCTAAATGCAGTGATACAGGTAATTCTAATTGTAAAAGCGGTCAGAATTTAACTACAACGATTACAAAGCATAATTCAAACCACACTTTTAGTGTTTCAGATAATGCTAACAATACTAATACTTGTACAACAAGTACTGTTAAAATTGATCGAGATTCGCCAAAATGTGATTTTGAGGGGACGGGTTGGGTGACTTTACCTGCCAATGTTACCCCAAACTGTAACGATACTGTTGTGCAGACTTCAAACAATGGTGTTTCTGGTTGTAAAGCTGTCGAAGATTTTGATATTGAACGAGTCTCGGAAATATCAAAGGTTAAAGTAGTCGATAATGCTGATAATGTGTCTTATTGTAAGGAGGAGGATTTAATGGTTCATTATGTCGAAATTAGAGGAACACAAGGAGGTGAAACCAATTCTGCTTTGAAGCAGACTCTGGCTAATAATATCAAGCAAAATGTGGCTGATTTAACTAGAAACGAATTGCCAAATTCAACTAATACAACTCTAAATTATAATTTAAATAATGGGACAATTGCCTATTATCAGGGTGATGTCCGTCTGAATGCTTTTGAAGTCAGTGGTAAGAAAACAATTATTGTTGAGAATGGAAGTTTGACTTTGAATGGTAATGTCACTTATGACACAAATAGTATTTTGGGCATAATTGTGCTGGGGACTGCTAATAATGGCAATGTTACAATCTCAGCAAATGTTGACACTGTTCAAGCAATTCTTTTTGCAGAAGGAAAACTGATTAGTGAGGATCAAGATAGTGCGACCCAGCTTTATTGGAAAGGTAGTTTGATTACGGATAATACAATTGGAGGGCATACACAAAATCCTCAAAAATGTTCCAACAAAACGACAAACTGTAATTCAAGCCAATCAAGAACCGATGATCTTAATTACTTTAGAAGCTATCATCATTCTATTGCAGGTGCTGTTTCTTCAAGTGATCCGCAAAAAAGCAATGCTCCTACTATCATAGAATATGATTCAATGGTTCAGCAAAATACTCCATATGGGTTTGAAATGTCAGGAGAGTTTTCCCTTCAGGAAATTATTAATTAAATTAGCAAGGTAAGCGCAGTTATAGCGGAAAGCATTACGTATGTTTTCCGCTTTTTATTAGCTTGAATAGTCAGAATTGAAAGGTTATAATTTGGGGTGAATTTAAGCGTAGTGAATGAAAAGTGTTTACATTGTGATTCCGGCACGTAATGAATCTCGGAAAATTGGTGAGGTTATTACAAAAATTAGAAAAGAGGGATTTCAACATATTTTGGTTGTGGATGATGGCAGTAGCGATCAGACTTTTCAGATTGCTGAACAAAATGGAGCAAAAGTTGTCAAACATATTGTGAATCGAGGCGCGGGCGCAGCTACATTTACCGGCATACAAACCGCTTTGGAGCTGGATGCGGAAATAATTGTAACTATGGATGCAGACGGGCAGCACGATTCGAAAGATATTCAAAGTTTAATCCAGCCTATTTTAGATAAAAAAGTCGATGTTGTTTTGGGAAGTCGTTTGATTTTAAAAAAGGGCATGCCTTTGATACGCCGTTTTTTTAATTATATTGGCAATTTGGTGACGTGGGTTTTATTTGGTTTATGGGTTTCTGATAGCCAGTCCGGCTTTAAAGCTTTTAGCAAAAAAGCTGCAGCAGCGATTGAAATAAAAACCAATGGTTATGAGTTCTGCTCGGAAGTAATCCGTGAGTTAAAGGTAAAAAAAATCAAATACACGGAAATACCGATAAAAACCAAATATACCAAATATTCCATGCAAAAAGGACAGAGTTTTGCGAATGGGGTCAGTACTTTAGTGAAATTGGTTTTACGCAGTTTTATGAAATAAAAAGGAGGTATTGTTACATACTTAAGACACTTTAATTCTATAATCAATGAATTTAATCGTTACCGGATCTTTGGCTTTTGACCATATTATGGTTTTTCCCGATCAGTTTAAAAATCATATTTTACCTGATAAAATACATATTTTAAATGTTTCATTTAATGTAAATAGCTTGCAAAAAGAATTCGGCGGGACAGCCGGTAATATTGCTTATACGCTTAAACTTCTTGAGCAGAATCCGATTATTGTAGGAACGGTTGGTAAAGATTTTGTAACCTATCAAAAAAGATTGGAGTCTTTAAACTTAACAACAGAGCATGTTCAAATACTTGAAGATGAATTTACGGCACAATGTTTTATTACTACGGATCAAGATGATAATCAAATCACCGTTTTTCATGGAGGTGCGATGTTTCAGGCCCATAAAAAGAAGTTAGAAAGCTTTTATGTAGATTCCCGGGATTTGGTAGTTATTTCTCCAAATGGTACGGAGGCAATGGTTGAACATGCAAATTTTTGCAGAGAAAATGAGGTAAAATATATTTTTGATCCAAGCCAAAGTGTTTTGGCTCTTACGGGAGAAGATTTGATGCAATGTATTGGTGGTGCGGAATTTTTAATTGTAAATGATTACGAGTGGCAAATTATTCAAAATAAAACCGAGCTAAATTTGGAAAATATTTTCCAATATGCGAATAACTTAATTATTACTTTAGGAGCAGAGGGATCTATTATACAAAATAAAAATGAAAAAATGCAGATAGGTGTTGCAAATCCGGATCAAATTGTTGATCCTACAGGTTGTGGAGATGCGTATAGGGCAGGTTTTATGTTTGCTTTGAGATTGGGGCATGATCTTAAAAAATGTGCGCAAATTGCTGCCACAGCTTCTTCTTATGCAATTGAGCAATATGGCACTCAAAATCATAAATTTACGCCGGAAGATTTTGCGAAAAGGTATGAACTTAACTTTAAAGAGAGCTTAAAATAGGAGATGAAACAATTTTGTTTGGTTTACCAGTTTTGCTGAAAATTTGAAATTTAAAACTTAAAATTGCTGATGTTATGTTGAAAAAAAGTATTTGGAGCTTAGGGATAACCTTGAGTTTGGTTATATTTTCTTGCTTTACAGTTGATCAGGCTTTTGCAGAAGGTGATGAAAATCTTGCATTAGAAGAAACCGGTACGGGGGAGGTTTTATTGGAGTTTGAACCGGAAGTTGTGCCGGCGCTTATTCCTGTTATCTCGGGTGATGATTTTATAGAAATAAATAAAAAATCTCTTTTTGATGCGGCTGATTCATCTTTACTTTTAGATGTGGAGGGTACGACTTATATTTGGAATTTTGGAGACGGTAAACCCGACCAAGTTGGTAAAGAAATTATTTACGATTTCGCAGAAACAGGATCATATACTGTAACTTTAAAAATCAAACAAGGTGATATTGAAAAGCAAGTTCAAAAAAATGTTTTTGTCTACAATAAAAAAGCGGTTTTGATTACAGACTCTGCGTTTGTTCAAAATGATGTTAGTTCAGAAGAAGGGGCAAATCCGGAAAATCAGAAGCTTGCTATCGCTGATCAAGCGGCCCGTCAAGGTGTATGGCTTAGTACAATCATTATAGAAGATGAAGAAACAGCTTTTTTAGCTGAAGAAAAGGTTATTCAACAGCTTACGCAAAAGGCGGATATTGTGAGCGATGCAGACTATCTGATTTTTTATACGAAGACATCTTTAGGCTTGCAAGGTTTTGCACGTTATTGGCAGAACCTTGAAGAAGAAAATAAATTTGATCTTAATAAAAAGTCTCTAATAAAAATTACAGATGATAGCTTGGAAATTACCTCCAACCTTACTCAACAATCTTTTAATGTCATTAAACCAAATTTTATTTTAGTAACACGCAAAGAAGCAATTAATCCTATTTTTGAATTACAAGATAATAGTAAAATTTTGCAGGTGCTTGATAGTCGAGCTGTTGGCTATAAGGTTGTTGATGAAAGAAGCGAACGATCCAAATTATTTGTTTTATCTACAATTATTACAGGTTTTATCGCTCAGGGAATTCCACCTAATACAATTTATTTGATTTTGGCATTTCCTTTTGCAGCCTTTTTTGTTGCTTTTGCTCGGCAGTTTGTAGGTTTATCAACTTTTGGGGTTTATACTCCCTTGATGTTGGTAATTTCATTTTTGATTTTGGGAGTAAATCTTGGTTTGAGTATTTTATTTGTCGTGATTTTGATTAGTTATACTTTACGGAAAATTTTTAATAAAGTTGATTTGCTTTATATCCCTCGAGTTAGCTTGATGTTTTCATTTATTAGTTTGTCTTTTTTAATTACAATCTGGTTTATTTTGAAGTTCAGTACGCCGGTTTCGATTACTTTGGCAATTTTTCCAATGCTGGTGATGTCAACAATGTCGGAAAAATTTGTTTCTGTGCAGTCTGAAGAAGGTATGGGTACTGCTATGTTTAGTGCATTTGAAACGATTATTATTGCTGTTTTCTCTTATTATTTTTTGATTTGGTCTTCATTTGCAGATTTGCTGATGTCTATGCCCGAACTAATTTTATTGCCTTTAATTGGAAATTTTATTTTGGGTAAATTTTCAGGATTGCGTCTGACAGAATATTTTAGGTTTCGTATGTTGTTTAAGGAAAATATTGAAGAATAAATTTAAAAGAGACTTAAGTCTAGCATTGACTTGCTAAATTATAAATTAAAACCATTAACAGATGGAAATTACAATTTATCAGTTGCTGACACCATTATTTGCAATTTTGATGATACTCAAAGGTATTTCACGCTTTAAGCGTGGAGAAATGAGTATACGAAAGTTTATTCTTTGGGTTTTAGTCTGGGGAGGCATTTCAACCTTAGCTCTTTTTCCGCAATTTGTTAAGATCGCAGCAGATTTGACAGGTCTTGAAAGCGGAATTAATGCTTTAATTTTTTTTGGTTTTATTTTTTTGTTCTACATTGTTTTTCGTTTGTTTATCATTGTCGAACATTTGGAGAGGGAAATCACAGAAATAGTGCGGAAAAAAGCGATTGAGGACTTTAAGCAACAAGAAGGGTTAAAATAAATTTTTTAAAAACAGGTAAGTTTGTTTGATTTTTTAAAAACAGCAAAGGGAATCTTAGGAATTAATGCAAGAAATCATTTGTATGTTTCGCGTTATAACTCCAGAGAAGCCAAAAAATTTGCAGATAATAAGTTGTATACGAAAAGGTTTTTGCAATCTCGTCATATTGGAGTTGCAAAACTTTATCATGTAATTAAACAGCACAAAGAACTACAAAATATTGATTTAAAAACACTGCCTAAAAGCTTTGTAATTAAACCCAACAGAGGCTATGGAGGTGAGGGAATTCTGGTGATTAATAAGAAAAAGGGAAGCAAGTTTGTTTCTGTAAGCGGTGAAAAGTATACGCATGAAGAAATTTTTTATCACTGTATTGATATTTTGGATGGTAAATATGCGATCTCAGGTACGCATGATCAGGTAATTATCGAAGAGTTTTTGGAGCCTCATGTTGATTTTAACAATATTATTCCAGAAGGTTTGCCCGATCTACGTATTTTAGTTTTTAACTATGTTCCGATTATCGGAATGTTGCGTGTGCCTACGAAAGAATCACATGGAAAAGCAAATTTACACTTAGGGGCAATTGGTATTGGGATTGATATGGGAACGGGTAAAACGACTTATGGCATAAAACACAATCGCTATATACGTAAATTCGCAAATGGTGAACCTATCGCAAATTTTTTGATTCCACATTGGAATGAAATTTTGGAAATGTCGAGTCGCATTCAGCAAATATCTAAGATTGGTTACTTAGCGGTAGATTTAGCGATTACGAAGACGGGCGTCAAAGTTTTGGAGGTAAATGCAAGAGCAGGTCTTTCTGTTCAGGTTTGTAATCGCGCTTTTTTGAAGGCTCGCCTTGAAAAGGTTGCAGATCTAAAGGTAGTCAATCCCGCTCAAGGAGTCGAGGTCGCAAAAACACTGTTTTCGAATAAGGTACCTGTTAGAGAAGAAATTGAACTTAAACCTGTGATTGGGCTTTATGAACCTGTGCTACCTCTTGGAAAGCAAAATCAAGAAGTAATTGCAAAAATTAATCCGCATGGGACTCATAATTTAATTGATAAAAACCTAGCGGAAGGAGAGAAAAAGATTTTAGAAATTATGTTGAAAAAGAAAAGAATCAAGCTCACTTTTAAAAAAGTTGATCTGAGCCAACAAGATTACAAAATTGTTTTGGCAGGTAAATATTTAGGAGATTATTTGCTTGATTTTAGAAAACCTTTTCCTCTTATTGGTAAAAAAATCTCCAAACAGGAAATAAAAATGCTGGAAAATTTTGACGAAAAGATTACGGAAATAGATAGTAAAATTCATATTTTATCTGCTCTTAAACCGCTTAACTTACAAGAAGAAAAAACAGCTTTTTTAAATAATCCGAATTTTTCACCACAGTTTATTTATAAATCGCCAAAAACGGATTTTACTACTTTAATGCGGGAACTGGATAAGTTGCCTAATGAAATCAATCATCCGCTTTTTCCTTTGTATAAGAAAAAGGTTAGAGAAATTAAAAATAAAATAGGTTTGGTTGGCAGTTTGAACAAACCAATTTTTACTGATTATTCCAGTCGCTTGTATGGGAATGCTGATCAGGCACTTTATCATCAAGCTTTAGCTGTAATTAAAAAGACTAAATTGCAAGAGGATGAAAGCGTACTTTTAAAATTTAATGAGAGTGTTGCACAGCTAGAGAGTTTCTTGAAAAAAAATAATTTATCTCATTGGAAGATTAAAATTTTGGAAGATGCTCCCACAGACATGCAAGTTAACAAAAACAATACAATTTTTATACGCAAAAACAGTGAATTTACAGCAAATAGACTGGCTGCTTTAATTACGCATGAAATTGAGACACATATTTACAGATTTGAAAATGGTAAAGCACATCCTTTTGGTCTGCTTAAGAGAGGTACTGCCGGTTATTTGACAACAGAGGAAGGATTGGCTGTGTATAATCAAAACAAACTTGATTTGCCTTTCGGACAAAAAGTTATTTGGCCGGCACTAAATGTAGTGGCTTGCTATCATGGCATGCGTAATTCATTTTTGGATTTGTTTCATTTACTTAAAAGAGATTTTAAGTTGAGTGATCAAATTGCTTGGAAACTTTGCTTGAAAATCAAGCGTGGTCTTTATGACACGAGCAAAAAATTGGCTTTTACAAAAGATATTGTTTATTTCAAAGGGGAGAAATTGGTTGAAAAATATTTAAGCAATTCAGCAAACAAATTGGAAGATTTGTATATTGGAAAAATTGGCATTGATGATTTAAAGATTTTAAAGGATTTTCAAGATTTTAAGGTAAAATATTTGCCAGAGCGAAAGGGGTAATTTTTTGTAAGTAATTAATTTATTAAAAAGACTGTGTTACAATTTTGTTACTTCTTAATCTTGTAAACATTGCTTTGTCCAAAATGTAAGTCAGGTGAGACCAAGGTCATTGATTCGCGTATGACTGATGAAGGTCGCACGATTAGGCGTAGACGTGAATGTGAAAAATGTGAATTTAGATTTACGACTTTTGAGAGAATGGAAATGGGTAATTTTGTGGTGATTAAGAAAGATGCAACCAGAGAAACTTACAATCGAGAAAAGCTGGAGCGTGGGATTTGGATTGCTTGCGGAAAAAGACCTGTAACTCAGGCGCAAATTAATGCGCTTCTTTCTGACCTTGAAAAAAAATGGATGAGTAGTAAAAATAAGGAAATCGAAAGCCAACAAATGGGAAAAGATCTTATGATTGCATTGAAAGAACTTGATGAAATTGCTTATATTCGTTTTGCGAGTGTTTATCGAAACTTTAAGGATGTTGAGGCGATGAAAGCGGAAATTGGCAAACTTTTGACCTAAAGGACAAATTTTGACAGCCTTCTAATTGCTAAATGAAGCATTGGAAAGCAAGGGTTATTAAAAGTATTTTCACTTAAACGAATAATCTAGATTAGTTGTTGTCTAATTTTCTAAATCTCTCCAAATATTTTCCTAAAATATCTCCTTCTAAATTAATCTTATCCCCAACCTTGGCTTGGTTCAGATTTGTAACTTCCCATGTGTGTGGAATTACTCCGATGCTGAAAGAGTCTTTTTCCAGGCGTGCAATTGTAAAGCTAATACCATTAATTGTAATGGATCCTTGAGGAATGCAATAAGGTTGGATTTGATGGGGTAAAGAAATTTTAATTAAGTGTGCATTAGAATCTTGTTGTATTGCTAAGACTTCTCCTACAGCATCAACATGTCCTTGTACAATATGTCCATCGAAACGTCCATTTGCGAGCATGGCTAATTCTAAGTTGACCAAGTTTCCTTCTTTTTTTTGGCTAAAATTAGATTTCCTTTTGGTCTCAGGCATTACTTGGACTTGAAAACTTTCTTGATCAAAGTGAACAACTGTTAAACAAACGCCGTCTACAGCGATACTTTGTCCTATCTTAACTTCGTTAAGTATTTTTTTGGATGCTTGAATTGAATAGAGAGAATCCTGAATATTTGTGATTTTACCTGTATCCAAAACGATTCCTGTAAACATAAAAATGCAAAATTAAAGTAAAATATTTTTTATACTAGGACTTAATTAGTTTTTAATACTTGATTGTTATTCTGATTCTGTAGAGTTTATTTTAACCTTTTTTTTATGTTAGACAAGGTCGATCATATGATAGAATTTCCGGAGCAATACTCTTTTTCCCAAATAAAAAAAATGAGAGGTGAGCTGGAGTATTTTGTTGCAGGGATGGCAGGTAATTTAAGTAAATTAAAAGAAAATTCAGGTATGGTTAACAATTTAATCAATCAGTGTATGGTCAAAATAATGATTTTAAGCACTTTTTGCGAAGAGTAAATTATCAATCTTTTTTCAAAACAGCCAAAAATGCTTCTTGTGGCAAGTTAACTTTTCCGAATTGTTTCATACGTTTTTTACCCGCTTTTTGTTTTTTTAAGAGCTTGTTTTTGCGACTGACGTCTCCTCCGTAAAGTCCCGCTGTTACATCCTTACGAAAGGCAGAGATTGTTTGCCTGGCAACAACCTTTCCTCCAATTGCAGCTTGTAAAGCTATGGGAAAATTTGCCCGAGGGATGACTTCTTTGAGTTTTTTGGTGATAGCATTACCGTTACTATGCGCTTCGCTCCGATGTACAATTAGGCTGAGTGCTTCAACCGGGTCTCCTGCAATTAAAAAATCGAGCTTAACTAAGTCTTCCGTGCGGAATTCTTTGAATTCATAGTTCATTGAAGCATATCCGCTTGAGATGCTTTTTAACTTATCATAAAAATCAAGGACAATAGAGGCTAAAGGGATGTCGTATTTTAGCAAAACTCTAGTTTCGTCAAGGTATTCCATGGATTTATAAACGCCTCTTTTCTTTTGTACTAAGTCCATAATGCCTCCGACAAACTCCTTGGGAGTAATTATTTCCGTATCGACAAAAGGTTCTTTGATTTCTTCGATTAATTCCCGTGCCGGCAGCTCTGAGGGGTTAGAAATTTTTAGTACTTCTGCTGTTTTATTTTTTTGCAAAACTTGGTAAGAAACACTCGGAGCAGTGATAATTAAGTCCAAATTGTATTCTCTTTCCAATCTTTCCTGAATAATTTCCATGTGTAACAAACCTAAAAAACCACAACGAAAACCAAAACCAAGAGCAGAAGACTGTTCGGGTTCATAACTTAAGGATGCATCGTTTAACTGAAGTTTCTCAAGAGCATCGCGTAATAAGGGGTATTCATCTGTGTTGACACTAAAAACTCCTGCAAAAACCATGGGCATGACTTTTTTGTAACCGGGTAGTGGTGTTACTGTTTCCAAGTTTTTACCAGCGTAAAGGGTGTCTCCGACTTTGGCGTCTCTCACTGATTTTAAGCCTGTAACGATATAGCCGACTTCGCCTGCTTTTAAGTTGTCACAAGGGTGGTATTTTGGTTTAAAATAACCTACTTCTAAGACTTCAAATTTTTCTTTTGTATTCATTGAAAATAGAATGTCTCCTTTTTTGACTTGTCCTGAGACAATTCTGACAAAAGCCAGTACGCCTTTGTATAGGTCGTAAACAGAATCGAAAATTAGCATTTTAGATTCATCTTCGTTGAGTTGGTTTTGCTCTTCCAAGATTTTGCGTAATCCCTGTTTTGTGGGATTAGGAATTTGTTTGATAATTTGATCTAAGACTTTTTCTACGTTTGTTCCTTCTTTTGCTGAAACTGCAATGATTTCTTCTTTGGGAATGCCGAGCATGTTTTCGAGTTCTTGTGAGTGTTTTTCTACATCTGCGGAGGGTAGATCTATTTTGTTCAGGACAGGAATTATTTCTAAATTATGCTCAAGTGCGAGGTAAGTGTTAGCAAGTGTTTGTGCTTCAATTCCTTGTGTTGCGTCTACGACTAAAATTGCTCCTTCACAGGCGACGATTGAACGTGAGACTTCATAGGAAAAATCGACATGTCCCGGAGTGTCGATTAAATTTAGGGTATAACCTTTATAGTCCATGCGGACGGGCTGGAGTTTGATTGTAATTCCTCTTTCTTGCTCAATATCCATTGTGTCTAACATTTGCCCATGTGCCATTTCTCGTTTGGTTAGAGTTTTAGTTATCTCTAAAAAACGATCTGCTAAAGTTGATTTTCCATGATCAATGTGTGCGATGATGCAAAAATTTCTAATTTTCTCTTGAGCCACGTTTTGTCTAAGTTACGAATGCTAATTTGAGCTACAGTATCTTAAATAATATTGTCTATTTAGACAATAGCAAACGATGCTTTGTTTGTTATTCCATTTAATGCAAGAGTGTGAACCCGTATTGCGGGAAACGAAAGATTTCTAAACCCCAGTTAGAATTAGAGAATTTTATTAGTCAAACATTTGGAGAGATTCTTCTTTCGCCATGTTGGGATTAGAGTGACACATAGGTTTTAATTTCTGATTTCGTCAATCACATCCAGCAAGTTAACCATTTCGATTGCCGCAATGGCACATTGGTGTCCTTTGTTTTGGTCATTTTTAGCAGAGCGCTCAAGGGCTTGTTCGGGGGTATTACAAGTGAGGATGCCAAAGATGACGGGTAAACCGGTCTTCATTTGTACGTCTAAAATTCCACGTGCAGATTCTTGACAAACGTAATCAAAATGAGGAGTACCTCCTCTGATTACGGCTCCGAGAGTGATAATTGCGTCCATATTGTGGCTGATGGCGATTTTTTGTGCGACTAAGGGGATTTCAAATGCTCCAGGTACCCAGATAACTTCAATGTTTTCGAGTAAAATTCCACATTTTTTCAGCGTTTTAACACAGCTATCTAGCAGGC
Organism: Candidatus Altimarinota bacterium; assembly: GCA_028279865.1. GTDB lineage: Bacteria > Patescibacteriota > Gracilibacteria > JANQMV01 > JANQMV01 > JANQMV01. Next base: position 34,053 of record JANQMV010000050.1, read on the forward strand.
GATTACCAATTTCTTCATTGTATTGTGAAATAACAATGGCAATTTTTGTTTCTGTTGCTGCTTCGGGGAGCTTATTGCTACTAAAAAGACTCATGGGATTCTATATTATTTTACAATCTAAAATATAGCATTAAAGTAAAAAAAATAACATAAAGGTTGTTCATGTTATTTTGATTGGCTATTTATTAATCCAAGTAACATTTTGGAAATTTCTTCTAATTTCAAATAAAAATTTTGAAAAAGCTCTTTGGTAATTTGATTTTCATCTTTAATTATATCAAATAAAGAAACGCATTCGTAAACAGATCCACGGGAAATAATATAAAAATTTCTTTTATCTGCTTTTGTATATCTTCCACTACCTTCGGCAATATTTATAACTATGCTTATTGAAGCACGTTTAAGCTGATCTCTTAGGTAAGAATCTATTTTAGAATTCTGCTTTAAAAATGACTGAATTGCTTTGTTTGTCAATTTAGATTTTGTGTAGACGGATAGCTTTTCGAAATCAAACATGGGTTGATGAGATTAGAGGAATTGGATAATGGATATTGGAGGAAGAATGTGTGAGTGTGTGTATTTAGTCTTTAGGGAAAATTTGTTAAAAATCATTGAGCTAACTACTCACTCTAACTACTAAATACTTAAAATTTGTGATAACAAATTTTGGTGCCGAGGGCCGGACTCGAACCGGCACGAGGGTTAAATCTCAAAGGATTTTAAGTCCTTCGCGTCTACCAGTTCCGCCACCCCGGCGTGCTTTTATTAAGTACGTTGATTTTTAGATTGTTTCCATTATTTAAAAATGGAGGCGACGAGCGGATTCGAACCGCTGAATAGTGGTTTTGCAAACCATTCCCTTAACCACTTGGGCACGTCGCCATATTAACAAAAAAGTCTCTTGGATGAAAATCTATTTTTCATTTTTCAAGGTAAAACTTTTTACCAAATCCTGAAGGATTGTAAAGTCATTTTCTTCAATGTCAAGTAAATCAGAAGCTGTAATGGTATAACCAAGTTCACCTTTGACTAAATATGTCTGGACATACTGCAAGGTCTTTGCATTTAATTCACTTTTACCTTTAAAAACCATTAATTTAGTTTCTTCTCCGCTGATTTCCAAGTTTCTCTCTTCTATTTTTTCAAACTCAAGAATCCCTTGAACTGCATTATTGATATTGGCTTTAGCATAGTCCAGCGAACTTGTTTGAGGGGGGACAATGTCGTTTATAATACTAATTGTTGTACGGTATCCCTCTCTGGGTTCTGGTCTGCTAAATGTGGCGACAGTTTCCTTGGGAATTTCTTCTCCAAAATTTTGACGAGTTTTTACAATCCAGTTTTCGGGATAGTTGATTGTAAAATGAGGGTCGTTGAAAGTTAAATTTTTCTCAGAGTTGCTATTATCGCTATTTCCAAAACATCCGGAAAGGCTAAATATAATTGCGAAGGAGAAGAAAAGTTTCAGTATTTTAGGCATATTGTTTATATAAAAAGCATAGTGAATAGTAACAAAGAAAGATTTTGTAAGCAAATTACTTTGTGTTTGTTTTGACTAATTTTATTCCCTTATAGCCTGCTAAAAACTTAAGTCCTACCGGCATAAGTATGGTCGTACAAAAAACAGTTAAAATCAAAGAAGAGAATAAGGTTTCATTAAGCACTGTGTCGGTTGTGCCAGGTATATCGAGTGTCTGTCCAAAGCCGATTTTAGCTAAAATGAGTACCATTTCTCCTCTGGCGATTAATCCCAGACCAATAGCAGTTGCATCTCGGATCGTTAATTTGTTATTGAACCTACTGACAATAAAACCAACGAAGAATTTACTTAAAACAGAAACAGCTAAAATAGAGAGAAAGATATAAATGTCTTTAGAAAACAAGACATCAAAAGAGATGTGCATGCCGATTGAGGCAAAGAAAATGGGACCTAAAAAAGAGTAACTCAAACCAAAAACACGGTCTTCAATTTTGTTGTAAAGCTTTTCTTCCCTGACATTTTGCCTGATAAAAATACCTGCCAAATAAGCTCCCAGAATTACATGCAGACCGATTTTTTGTGCAATTAAGCCAAAAAACAGAGCAACAACAAGTGTAAAGGTAAAGCCTTTTTTCCCTTCAGTGTTAAAAATTTTACTAAATTTAGGCAAAATTTTATAACCAAGGCTAAGTGAAAAAATAAAGAAAAGAACAACTTTTAGAATTACCCACAAAAGTACAATCAAATTGAATTCACCCTGCTTTAAAAGACTGGCAACGACACTGAAAAGCAAGAAAGAAAGTAATTCATTGATCAGTGTTGTACTTTGTAAAATCCGACCTACTTTTTTTGTGTGTATTTTGAGACTTTTGATAGTGCTATAGACGATAGCAATAGAAGTGAAAGAAATCGTCATTCCGACAAAAATAGAGGTTTCTGTTGAAAATCCCAAAAATTTACTAACACCATAACCTAAAGCAAGAGTTACAAAAACATTGATAAAGGCAAGAAAAAATGAAAAACGAGAGTTTTTAACAAGTTTTAACGGATCTGACTCTAAGCCGGAATGTAGCAGGATAAAAAAGACTCCGAGTTCTGCTAAAACTCTAATAATTTCAGTATCATCAATTAATCCCAAAACAGCTGGTCCGATTAGAATACCGGCGATTAATTCTCCAAGCATTAAGGGCATTTTAAAGCGACGAAAGATGTTTCCGGAAGCCCAAATAATTGCCATCAAAAACAGTAAAACTTCAAAGACGTTAGCTTGGTTTGGGTTAAAGAAAGTCGAAAATTGTTGAACGATAGCATCGAGCATATTTGGGTTTGTTTAACTTTTGGTCATGCAAAATTTTGCTATAAGTTTTTTTTGCTTAAGCAGGTTAAAAATATTCTAGTTAAATATTTCTTTTGAAAATCAAACTATACTGAATTAATTTTTTTATTTTTTCAGTATTTTCTTAAATCTATTATAGAGATTTTCTGTATTGAATCCGTATTTTGCATACAAGTCTTCCGGTGTACCACTTTCTCCGAATTGATCTTGCATTCCAATTCTATACATTTTTGTTGGTTGTTTTTCTGATAAGACTTCTGCGACAGCACCAGCTAACCCTCCGGTGATTTGATGATCTTCGGCTGTGATTACAAGTCCGGTTTTTTTGGCGCTATTGATAATTAAATTGTCATCAATTGGTTTAATTGAAGCCATGTTGATTAATTCAACGTTTAAATTATCTTCTTCTTTTAACTTCCTCACAGCCTGTAAAGCATAGCCGACCAGAGAACCTGTTGCGATGACGGTGGCATCATTACCTTGCTGTAGTATGTCACCTTTTCCGACTTCGAATTTGTAATTTTCAGGATAAATTACCGGAACTCCGTCTCGACCCAAACGTAAGTAGCAAGGACCTTTTATTTTAACGATTTCATGCATAACCGCTTTAGTTTCATTGGCATCCGCAGGGCAAAAAACCTGCATGTTTGGTAAAACGCGCATCAGTGCCAAATCTTCCAGAGCCTGATGAGTTGCTCCATCTTCACCGGTAAGAATTCCCGCATGCGAACCAACAATTTTAACATTAATTTTTGGGTAGGCTACTGAGTTGCGAATTTGTTCCCAAGGCCTGCCTGATGAAAAGACAGCAAAACTGCAGGCAAAGGGAATTTTGCCTGCAATTGCCATTCCTGCAGCTGTACCAATTAAGTTTTGTTCGGCAATACCAACATTAAATGCTCTTTCCGGATGTTTTTTCTTAAAAGCTCCTGTTTTGAGACTGCCTGCCAAATCAGCATCAATAGTGACAATTTCAGGATATTGATCTGATAATTCGACAAGAGCTTCTCCAAAAGCTGCACGTGTTGCAATATTCATTTTTTTGGGAATTTAAGTTATGACGTTTAAATTAGTAAATTGTACAGTTGGTTTGTTAGCAAATTTTTAGTTTCCTTGTAGTCCTTTTAAGTCAATTAAGGGGACAATATTATCCGGCATAATTCCCCAGTCAATATTTGGTGACATTTTTTGTACGAATTCAAATTGAATAACTTGAGGATTTTGCCTGAGAGTTTCCCCTTTGAGGCGAATTGATTCAGCTTCGGCCTGAGCTTCGATAATCTTCTTTTCTTTTAATTTTTCAGCTTCTTGTTTTTGGTATTCAGCTTTTTGAATGCGTTGCTCGGCAATCTGTTTTTCTTCGATTGCATTAATATAAGATGCTGAAAATTGGATATTTCTAAGTAATAAACTTTCCAGTAAAAGTTTTTTAGCTGCGTATTTTTCTTTGAGCGCATTTTCCATTTGTTGAGCTGCTTTTTGTCTTGGCTCTATGTCAAATAAGCTTTTTGATTCATACCCAGTAACAACTTCACGAATAACACTGCGTACTTCCGGGCGAATGATTTTATCTTTGTAATCCAGCCCGATTTTTTGATAAATGTAAGAAGCGTCTTCTTGTGAAATCCTATACTGTACAGTGACGTCAACATTGACTTTTTGTCCATCACTTGTCAGTGCTTCTATGGCATCGTCTCCATAAATTTCTCCTTCACTTGTTGCGATACTCATTGTGTAGGTTTGCAAGCGCGTATCCATAATAGTGGCTGTTTGCCAGAATGGAATTTTGAGATGTAGCCCTTCTGGTAATTCTTTCTCTAACACTCCTCTGCCACGATCATAGATGACCGCAACATGACCTGCGGGGGCGCTAACAAGTCCGTCAATAATAATCACAACTACACAAAGAACTAAAATTGCTCCAATAATTGAGCCTGCCTTGATTTTGGGCATAATGTTAAAATTAGAAAGTAAATTATTTTTAAAAAGTTTGTCGTAATCAATCGCTTTTGCCTTTGTTTTAGATTTTGTTTTAGCTTTAACGCTAGTTTGTGATGGATCATTTTTAAATTTATCAAGAGTTTTCTTGATAAAACCTTCTGTTTCGCTCGCAAAATAGATAGCAGCGAAAATAATAATAGGTAAAAAAATGGAAATTAAAGTAATAAAAAAATTCGGAAAGAGAATGATTAAAATTACAGCTGCCAGTAGAATTTTTTGATTTCTGGTCATTAATTAGAATTTTTTATTTAAAATAACAAATTTATATTTGCATCTCAAGTTCTGCCATGGCTTGTTCGAATTCAGATTCGTTTGGAGCTTTGCCGTGCCAACCTGCATTGTTTTCCATAAAGCTGATGCCTTTCCCTTTTACAGTATGTGCGATAATAGCAACAGGTTTATTTTTGACTTCAAGAGCCTTTTTTAGTGTTTGACTAATTTCGGAATGATTGTGTCCATCGCATTCTAAAACTTCCCAGCCGAATGCTTTAAATTTTTGATTAACAGGATTTGTTTGCATTACATCGCAAGTTTTGCCGTCAATTTGTAATCCATTAATATCAATGATAGCAACCAAGTTTCCCAGCTTATGATGAGCCGCTGACATGGCTGCTTCCCAAACTTGACCTTCTTGTGTTTCTCCATCGCCGAGCAAGGTGAAGACTTTGTTAGCTTTGTTGTCAATTTTTAAACCCATTGCAATGCCGGTTGCAACGGAGATGCCTTGTCCTAGCGAGCCTGTTGTTGCTTCAATGCCGGGAATTTTAATAACGGGATGTCCTTGTAAAAGTGCATCTGTTTGTCTTATATTGAAAAAATTGTCTTTTTCAAAAAAACCTTGTTCTCCCAAGACTGCATATAAAGCTGGGGCAGCGTGTCCTTTTGATAAAACGAAATAGTCTCGATCTTCCCAATCCGGATTTTGAGGATCATTTTTGATAAATCCATCAAAGAACAATATAGTCAAAACATCAATTGCGGAAAGGGATCCTCCGGGGTGTCCGCTTTGAGCGGCGTAAATCATTTTGAGAATATCTTTTCTAAGGCGTATGGCAATGTTTTTGAAATGTGCAGACATAAATAAGAATGATGATAAAAAATGCTACACTATCTTAGAAGAAAGCAAATCAAAAAGCAAAGGCTTCTGATGTATATTTAGCTAGAATTTTTTAGCTTCAGATTTTACTGAGTAAATAAAATTTAAATTTTGCAAAAAGATAAGCTAAAGCTATAATCAGTAAGGTTGTAAGCACAATTTATAGTGATTATTAAAATATGTAAATTCTGTCATGATTAAAAGACGTAAAACAACAAAAAAGCGTAAAAAAGTTGTGAGAAGAAAAAGAAAAACAACACATATAGAGCTTGATGCTGCCGTAATTCGTGAAATTAGTGCGATTTTTTGGGGGCTAATCGGTATTTTGTTTGCTTTGTCCGCTTTTGGATTAGCCGGACCGATTGGTGTCTCTATTAATGGTTTTTTAAAGCAAATTTTTGGTATTGGTACTTATATAGTTCCTTTTGCTTTTTTTCTAATTGCGCTTACACTCTTTTTTTCAAAAAAAGTTCATTTTAACTTTTTTAAAAATTTAGGAATTATTCTTTTAGTTTCTGCTTTTTTGGGTCTTGTACATATGAGATTACCAATGGATTTGCCTTTTGAAGAGCTTAAAAATCAAGTTGTTTCAGTAGGAGGTTGGGTTGGTTTTACTGCAAGCTTTATTCGTCTTTTTGTTGGAGATACAGCTAGTACTGTAATTTTAGTCGCTTTGCTTTTAATTGGTTTTTTGATCAGCTTTGAGTTCTCGCTTAAAGATCTTTTTTCACTCTTTGTACCGAAAGTAAAGTTTACTGTTCACAATGGAAAAACGGTTTCGAAAAAAGAAAAAAATGCTGTTAAAATTATTAAACCGGATTTTTCTAAAAAAGAAATAGAGGCGGCAGAAGCAGAAATCAAACAAGCTGCAAAAGAAATTAGAGCTCCAAAAGAAGAGAAAAAGCTAAATATCGTTAAACCGGAAATTATTCCTAAAAAGAAAAAAGACGCAATTGAAATAAAAGAAACCCAATATACCGATTGGGAATTTCCACCTCTGGATTTATTAAAAGAATCAAATGCGGAAGAATTTACGGATGATAAATTTTTGATGAAAAATGCGGAAAAAATTCGACAAAAACTAATGCAATTTGGAATTGATGTCACAATGAAAGATGTACATGTGGGACCTACGGTAACTCAGTATTCTCTTTTGCCAAATGATGGAGTCAAGCTAACGAAAATTACTGCCTTAAAAGATGACTTGGCATTAGCTCTGGCGGCAAAATCACTGCGAATTGAAGCTCCGATACCGGGTAAGTCAGTTGTGGGAATTGAGTTGCCGAATGAAAAAAGAACGATTGTGCATATGCGTGAGATTCTTGAGAGCGCGGAATTTGCCAAAATTAAATCTTCTTTGCGCTTGACTTTGGGAAGAGATGTTTCCGGGAAACCCGTAGTGGTTGATTTGGATAAAATGCCTCATTTGTTAATTGCTGGTGCGACTGGTGCGGGTAAATCTGTAGGAATGAATTCTTTTCTAATTTCTTTGCTTTATCAAAATTCTCCACAAGATCTGAAATTTATCATGATTGATCCGAAAAGAGTAGAGCTTAGTATTTATAACAGCATTCCACACTTACTTACACCTGTGATTACTGATGCGGAAAAGGCGCTTTCTGCTTTAAAGTGGGCTGTGGCAGAGATGATGAGACGTTACACTTTGTGTAGTGATCATAAATGTCGCAACATCAGCGAATATAATAAAATCGCAGAGAAGAAAATGCCAAAAATTGTGATTGTAATTGATGAGCTGGCAGACTTGATGATGCGACAGTTTAAGAAAGACACCGAGGCTGCAATTTGTCGTTTGGCACAAATGGCGAGAGCTGTAGGCATGCACTTGATTGTGGCAACACAAAGACCGTCTGTTGATGTTATTACTGGTTTGATTAAGGCAAATATTCCGACTCGTATTTCTTTTGCCGTTACTTCCTCAGTGGATTCACGTACGGTGATTGATTCTGTTGGTGCGGAGGATTTACTTGGTATGGGAGATATGCTTTTTTTAAATTCCAGTTTGGGTAAACCGGTGAGAATTCAAGGTATTTATGTTTCAACCGAAGAAGTGCAAAAAGTGACCAATAGGATTAAAGTTTCAGAAACAGATCCAGAATATACCGATATTACGCGCGAAGAGGAGGAAAACACTCAAAAGATAACCAGCTTCAGTTTAAATGATGATGAAGAGCAAGATGATTTGGTTGGTGATGCGGTTGAATTGATTAAGCAAACAGGTAAGGCTTCTGCTTCACTTTTCCAAAGACATCTTAAGGTAGGGTATGCGAGAGCGGCTAGATTACTTGATATCTTAGAGGAAAAGGGAGTGGTTGGCCCTGCCAAAGGGGCTAAGCCGAGAGAGATTTTTATTGAATTAGGAGAAGATGAAGCTGAGTAAATTCTAAATTTTAAATTAGAAATTCTTTTTGTCATTCTGAGGAATTCTCAATTAAAAATATAGTAAGTGAATGACGAAGAATCTCTTGTGGTCGATGAGAGAGATCCTTCACTGCTCCCGCAAACGGGATTCGTTCAGGATGACAGAATTCTCCCTAAAATCTAATTTTCTAAAGTCTATGTTATGGTAAACAATAAGCAAAAAATCATCGTTTTTGTGACAAGTTTAATTGTAGGAATTATGATTTTTTCACAATATCGTACTTATCAAAAAATAAGTACAAATGAAATCCGGGAACCGGAGTCAAATTTATTTCGCGTGATTAATGTTTACTTAAAAACAAATGAAGAGTTACAAAATGAAGCGGAAAAATTGGAAAATGAGATTAAAGATTATGAAAATGAATATAGTCGTTTGCAGTCTTTTGAAAAGGCATTGGAGCAAAATGAGCTTTTAGCAGGTGAAACTAAAGCGCAAGGTCCGGGAATTAAATTAACTTTAACTCGTACGGTGAATACTTTGGGCTTAGTTGATTTGGTAAATGAGTTGTGGAATGTTGGTGCGGAAGTTGTGGCGGTAAATGGCTTAAGGATTACAGAGACTCAATCCGGTTTTGCGGATATTGGTGAAATGGTGACTTTGAACGGTGTACCTCTAAATGCTCCGTTGGTAATTGAGGCAATTGGAGAGAGTACTGCAATTGTAAAAGCCTTGGAACAGTCCGGCGGAATTATTTCCCGTTTACAGAAGAAAGATTCTCAGTTGAGAGTGAATTTGGAAGAGATGGAGAATATTACGATTGAGAAGGTGGAGAATTAGGGATCAAATTATAATTTTTGTATTTTTTCTCTCCAGAAAGGGGAGACTAAGAGGGGTGTATAAAAAGTTTTCATCAACTTGGAAAAAAAGAACAACCATAAGGAATTAAGCTATTGAAAAACCCCACCTAACCTCCCCCTCAGGGGAGGAATTAAAAGTCTAAACTCTAAATTCTATGTCCAATTATTATCAAGGCTCACTTGATTTACATGAAAAATATAAAGGAAAAATTGAGGTCAATTCAAAAGTTTCTTTGAATAATAAAAATGATTTATCTTTAGCTTATACTCCGGGAGTAGCAGAACCCTGTCGTAAAATTGCGGAAAATAAAACAGATGCCTATAAATACACAGCCAAAGGAAACTTGGTAGCGGTTGTTTCGGATGGTTCGGCAGTTTTAGGGCTTGGAAATATTGGACCTGAGGCGGCGATGCCGGTGATGGAAGGTAAGTCGATTTTGTTTAAAGAATTTGGAAACGTGGATGCTTTTCCGCTTTGTGTAGACACACAAGATACGGAAGAAATTATTGATTTTGTGAAAAAAATCGCACCAACTTTTGGTGGTATTAATTTGGAAGATATTTCCGCTCCACGTTGTTTTGAAATTGAAAAAAGATTAAAAGAAGAACTGGATATTCCTGTTTTTCACGATGATCAGCATGGCACAGCAATTGTGGTTTTAGCCGGACTAATCAATGCTCTAAAATTAGTCAACAAAAAAATTGAAGATTTGAAAATTGTGATGAGTGGTGTGGGGGCGGCTGGCGTGGCAATTACAAAATTACTTATTCATTATGGCGCGCATCATTTTTATTTGTGTGATTCACGCGGTGTGATTTTTGAAGGACGCGTAGAAGGTATGAATCCGGTGAAAGAAGAACTTGCGAAAATTACAAATCCGGAAAAGATTGCAGGAAAATTGGAGGATGTGATGCAAGGTGCGGATGTTTTTATCGGGGTAAGTCAGGCAAAACTTGTGACTCAGGAGATGATTGCAAATATGAATGATGATGCGATTGTGTTTGCCATGGCAAATCCCGAGCCGGAAATTATGCCGGAGTTAGCTAAGGCCGGTGGTGCTAGGATTGTGGCAACGGGGAGAAGTGATTTTCCAAATCAAGTAAATAATGTTTTAGCCTTTCCGGGACTTTTCCGTGGAGTTCTAGATTCTCGGGCAACACAAATTACTACGGAAATAAATGTAGCGGCAGCCGAGGCTTTAGCTGATTATGTAACGGATTTAAGTGAAGATAAAATTATTCCGGATCCTCTGGATAAAAAGGTTGCTTACAAAGTTGCAGAGGCAGTGAAAAAAGTTGCTAGTCGGTAGCAAGTAGTTGGTTGTTTTTATCCAAATGTAAAATATCCAACAAGTTGTTTCAATAGTCCTGTTAAGGCCATTGAAACTTGATTACACACTTAGATTGGGAAAAGATGTAGACTAGGTTAAACAGCTCCGGCTAGACTATTGAACCTAGTCGAGTACTCAATAAAATTTAAAAAGCTTAGAGGAGGGTAATCTACAGAGCGCTTTCAAAGGAATTAATTTTGAGAAACCAAAAAGAAGGAATTTTGCAAGATGCGATTTAAGAAAAAAAGAGATTCCTGGATATTTTAACTTTTATATTTTTAACACTCAGGATAAAATTCTGAAGATGACAAAGGGGACATCACTTCATTAGTTAATTTTTAGGAATAATAATTAAATTTTAAATTTTTTTACTACAAAATGGATATTGTATTATGGGTTGGAGCATTGGTTATTAGTTTGGGGATACTAGCGAAATCTTCGGATTATTTTGTGTTATATAGTGAAAAGATAGGTTTGGCTCTCGGGATTAGTAGTTATATAATCGGAGCTACAATTGTGGCATTGGGTACTTCTATGCCCGAGTTAATTACTGCAATTCTGGGGCAAAAAGAAGTTGGTGCTACTTTTGCAATTGATAATGTGTTGGGTTCCAATATTGCCAATACTGCTCTTGTGATTGGTATAGCTGCGATTGCGGCTAAAAAACTACAAATTAAAAACAATGTTATTGATGTTGATATTCCTTTTTTACTAGCGGCTAGCGGGCTTTTTTATTTGTTTGTTGTGGATGGAGCGCTGGTTCTCCAAGAAGCAATTATGCTTTTTGTTTTCTTTGGAATTTACATTGCATATACGTTGAGTAAAGAAGGTCGGGCTGAGGTGAAAGAAATCGTTGCTTCTGAAATGGTGAAAAAATCAAAATTACAATGGTATTTTTTTGCAGCCCTAGTGGTGAGTGCGTTGGGGCTTTATCTTGGTGGACGCTTTACGGTTGCCTCGGTGTTGAAAATTTCAGAATTGCTTAATATTCAATCTTCGATTTTAACTATGATTGTCGTGGCGCTGGGAACAAGTCTGCCGGAAGTATTTGTTTCGGTGGGGGCGGCTTTTAAAGGCAAGGCAGGTTTAGCTGTGGGAAATGCTTTTGGTTCGAATATTTTTAACATTGCCTTGGTGGCGGGCATCCCTGCTCTTTATACTGATGTAAGATTATCAACATCTGCTGCTGAAGTTGGTATTCCATTTTTTTTAGTGGCAACTTTAGTGGCTTTATTTGCCACAACTGATGATCTTGTTTCCAGATGGGAGGGCTGGGCTTTGCTTGTAATTTACGGAGCTTTTGTGGGAAAATTGACAGGGCTGATTTAAATTAAAATACATGAATCTTTCAACAACATTTCTTGGTCAAAAATTTCCAAATCCTATCGTGCTTGCTTCGGGGATTCTTGGCGTTACTGCTGCCGGAATGACAAATGTAATTAAAAACGGATGCGGAGCAGTCACGGCAAAATCTCTTGCGGTAAAGCCGCGTCCTGGGCATCCTAACCCAACAGTCATTTCCAACGAACATTACATGATTAACGCAGTTGGCTTGTCAGGGGAAGGTCTTGAAAATGCTGAGGCGGAGTTTGCAAAATACAAAAAAAATTGTCCGAAAAATCCATTAATTGCAAGCGTGATAAGCATGAAAATGGAAGGATTTGAAGCTGTGACGAAGAGGGTGAATCAAACAAAAGCAGATTTGATTGAAGTCAATATTTCTTGTCCGAATGTGGAAGATGAGTTTGGGCGCTCTTTTGCTGCTCTTCCGGAGACTGCCTACGAAGCAACAAAAATTGTAAAGGCAAACTCGGAACTCCCTGTTATTATAAAGATTTCACCGAATGTCACCTCAATTGTGGAAATCGCAAAAGCTGTAGAGGAAGGCGGTGCAGATGCTGTGAATATGGGAAATACTCTAGGTCCGGGAATGGTGATTGATACGCATTTCAAAAAACCGGTTTTAGCTAACAAAATGGGAGGGGTTTCAGGTCCGGCGATTAAGCCAATTACAGTCAAAAATGTTTGGCAAATTTCTCAATCTACAAACTTACCAATTATTGCTACAGGAGGTATTTTAACCGGAAATGATGCAGTTGAAATGTTTTTGGCGGGGGCAAGCTTGGTTGGGATTGGATCAGGGGTTTATTATAGAGGAATTGAAATTTTCCAAAAAGTGAATGATGAAATTCAGGAGTATATGGAGAAAGAAAATGTTGGAGAAATTAAAGATTTGATTGGGTTTGCTCACCAATAATAGTTTTATTTAATTCAAAAATGAAAGTATACGATATTCCAAAAGACTTTAAGATCAAAGAAATTGTGCGAAATTCTTCGCAAGTGGTTACGCTTATTTTTGAAGGAACACTTAACTCAATTCCCGGACAATTTGTCATGCTCTGGCTTCCGGAAGTTGATGAAAAACCCATTTCAATTTCTTTGGATGATCCTGAAAAAAATGAAATCCATTTAAGTATTGCCGATATCGGTCCAGTGACACATAAGTTTTGTGAAGAAATGAAAGTTGGTGATTCTCTGGGAATGAGAGGTCCTTATGGTACTTCCTTCAGTCTTTCTGGCGAAGCAGCGCGAAGTTCAGAATCTGTAACCACAAGTTCTGATCCGGTACAACAAAGTCATGCGGTACAAGATTCCGAACAAGCCGGAATGACGCTTCAACATGTCGCAATGATTGGAGGAGGTTGTGGTTGTGCGCCGATGCGCTACCTTGCTTATGAAGCGAGGAAAAAAGGAGTTGAAGTAGATTATTATATTGGTGTAAGGACAAAAGATTTGGTTATGTTTGAGGAGGAAATGACGTCGATTGGTTGTAATGTTTTTGTCTCTACAGATGATGGAACGCATGGGGAAAAAGGTTTCATTACTCAACAGCTGGAGAAAAATTTAGCAGCAAAAAAAGTAGATAAAATTTATACTTGTGGTCCTGAGATGATGATGAAAGTTGTGGCGGATATTGCGCAAAAAAATGAAATTCCTGCAGAGATTTCCATGGAAAGATATATGAAGTGTGGTTTTGGTATTTGTGGGCAGTGTTGTTTGGATGACAGTGGTTTACGTCTGTGTAAAGAAGGTCCTGTTATTACGGGAGAAAGAGCACTGCAGTCAAAAGAGTTTGGAAACTATCATCGTGACAAAATGGGAATTAAGCACAGTTTTTAGTTTAATTGCAATGGATGAGAAAGTTGATAAAATCTACAACTACTGCTTTAAGATATTAAGTTTTAAACCATATTCGGAATTTGAAATACGTAAAAAAATAAGAGGGCGTTTTAAGAATTTAAGAGAAAAAATCTTAAATGAGGTTTTAGAAAAATTAAAAGAATTGAAATATGTAAATGATGAAGAGTTCGCAGAAAATTATATAAATTATCGCACAAAGATTTCTCCGCGTGGTAAATTTTTGCTTAAACAGGAACTCCTGAAAAAAGGCATTGAAGGGAGTTTAATCGAGCAAACTTTGGATAAAATTAATTTAGACGAACTTGATTTAGCAAAACAACTTGTAGAGCATAAAACAAAATCTCTCAAATCGTTTGAGCCGCAAAAGCAGAAGGAGAAACTAATGCGTTTTTTGCAAAGTCGGGGGTTTGGTTATGATGTGATTAAGGAGGTTGATTTTTAGGGCTTAAAAAAACTTATTGATAATTACATTAATTTTGCTAGAATCTCTTCGCACAAAAAAGCCAGCGGCTTTTTTTTCCTGCAAATTTAAACTTAAAATTTACAAGCTAAAAACCTGATTGTGTATTACTTCCTCCAAACCCTCGGATGCCAAATGAATTACTCTGATTCAGAAAGAATCGTGACAGTGCTTTCAAAACTTGGTTATCAACCTACTTATGTTTTAAGTGAAGCTGATTTAATTATTTTTAATACCTGCTCTGTGCGCCAGAAAGCGGAAGATCGTATTTTTGGACATATTAAAACAATTGAAAAACTAAAGAAACAGAACAAAAGTGTTAAAGTAGGCTTAACCGGCTGTATGGTTAGGGAAAGTGGATTGTGTGAAGCTTTGCCAAAAAATGAGCTTTGCAGAAAAATGAAAATTTTGGATTTTCAGTTTAAAATTGAAGAACTGGAAAAACTACCAGATATTTTACGTAAAATTGAACACGAACGTAAAAATATTAATGTGCTTTACGATAACAAAGATCCTGCCGATTCTTACTTTCGTATTGAGCCAAAGTATGAAAATCAGGCGCAGGGATTTATTCCCATTATGACGGGATGTGACAATTTTTGCTCATATTGTATTGTGCCTTATGCACGCGGACGTGAAAAAAGCAGAGAAATTAAAAATGTAGTTGCAGAAGCACAAAATTTTGCCAAACAAGGAGGGCTGGAAATTACTCTTCTAGGGCAAAATGTAAATTCATATGCTCCCCAAAATTACGATTACGAAAATGAATCCAAACCACCTTTTGTAAAATTACTGGAAGAAATTAATAATATTAAAGGGATAGAACGAATTCGTTTCACTTCTTCTCATCCCAAGGACATGAGTGATGAACTGATTAACGCTTTAGGTAAGCTCGATAAGATCTGTAATCATATTCATTTACCGGTACAAGCCGGAGACGATCAAGTCCTTAAGTCAATGAATCGTCATTATACCGTGGATGACTATAGACTTTTAATCAAAAAAATTCGTAGAACTGTGCCGAATATTGCAATTTCCACAGATATTATTGTCGGGTTCCCGGGAGAAACAGAAAAGCAATTTATGAATACGGTAAAATTGTTTGAAGAAGAACAATTTGATATGGCCTATATTGCTCAATTTTCACCGCGAAAAGGTACGGCGGCGGGCGATCATCTCGAAGATAATATTCCGCAGAATGAAAAATCACGCAGATTTCATTTTTTAAATGAAGTGCTTAAGGAATCTTCTTTGGAAAAAAATAGGGCTTACTTTGGACAGACAGTGGATGTTCTGGTCGAAAAACAGGCTAAAGGTTATGCGGAAGGTAAAACGACTTCTTTTAAAGTCGCTCAATTTAAAGCGGAACCGAGTGAGCAATTAGTAGGAAAAATTGTCCCTATGAAGGTCACAGAGACGAATGTTTGGTCTTTGCGAGGGGAAAGATTCTAAGAAAGCGGGCTTTTTCTACACTCAGGATAAGTATATTTTTATTAAAATAGACGAAATCTCAAGGATAACATTTTTGTTATTTTCCTTTGTTTTTGTGTATAAAGTTTTGTATTTTGTATTTGCTTTAAATCTGCAGTTGTTTATTTTTAATTTATAATTCGTCATCAAAAAATCATGCCTATCAAAATTGGAATTATCGGATTTGGTTGTGTCGGAACAGGCGTTGTAAAAACACTCCTTGAAAACGAAGAGCTGATTAGCAGCCGTCTGGGCAATACCATTAAAATTGTAAAAATTTGTGATTTAGATACATCTAGTGATCGAGGGACGGGGATTGATACAAGTATTTTGACTTCTGATGTGGAAGAAGTCATCAGTAATCCTGAAATTCAGATTGTGGTTGAAATGGTCGGAGGCATTAACCCTGCCAAGGAATTTTTAATCAAAGCGCTCGAAAATGGTAAACACGTTGTGACGGCGAATAAAAAACTCTTGGCGGAAAAGGAGGGTAGTGAGCTTTTTAAACTGGCTCAAGAAAAACATTTAACTTTAAACTTTGAGGCTGCTGTGGGGGGCGCAATTCCAATTATCCGTACAATTAAAGAAAGTTTTGCTTCAGAAAAAATTGAAGAGGTCTATGGAATTTTAAACGGAACAACCAACTACATTGTGAGCAAATTGGAAAAAGGAGGAGCTTCTTTTCAAGAGGTTTTGAAAGAGGCGCAAGCGGCCGGTTTTGCAGAGGCGGATCCGACTGCGGATGTGGAAGGTTTTGATGCAGCACACAAGATTAAATTGATTGCCCAGCTTGCTTTTGGGATTGATTTTGATTTTGAAGAAATTTATATCAAGGGAATTTCTCAATTAACCGAATCTGATTTTGCTTTTGCTAAAATGATGGATTACAAGGTCAAACTCCTTGCTTTTGCTGTTAATCACAATGGTGAGTTTGATATCCGTGTCGAGCCGGTTTTACTAAAAAAGAAAACAGAACTTGCTAATATTCGAGGAGTGACAAATGCTGTCTTAATTCGTGGAACCGGGATGAAAGAGATTTTATTAACAGGTCCAGGAGCAGGTGAAATGCCGACGGCTTCTGCTGTGGTAGGAGATATCATTGAAATTGCGCGGAACTTAATTATTGAAAAAAAGGCGAATGTTCCCGCACTTGGTTATCAAAATGAAAAAATTAGAAAAGTTGATTTAACAAAATTAAAAACATTAAAAAGCAAATATTATGTGCGTACGGAGGTTGCTGATCAGCCGGGAGTTTTGGCAAAAATGAGTCAAATTTTAGCAGACTTGGATATTAGTATTAATGCAGTAGTGCAAAATCCGACAACGGAAAAAGTGATTCCGGTAATGCTCACAATCCATCCGACCAGTCGAGAAAATATTAGCAAAGCGGCGGCAAAGATTAGTGAACTTGATTTTGTAAAAAGCAAAACATTTGTAATGCCGATTGAGGATGAAATTGAAACTGATCCTTCGGAATGATAAATTATAGATTATACCAAAAGAAATTGTCATTCTGAGGAGGAAGTATGACGACGAAGAATCTCTTGTTAATTGTAGAAGAAGGTGAGGTTTGTAGTGAGAGATCCTTCACTGCTCCCGCAAACGGGATTCGTTCAGGATGAAAAACATCTCTAAAATCTAAGAACTAAACTCTAATTTGAAGACCGCAATTATTGCAGATTGGCTGACGAATTATGCAGGAGCTGAAAATGTGATTTCGGCTTTTTATCGTCTGTATCCGGAGAGTAAAATTTTTACTACTCTTTTTAATGCGGAGAAAATGAAGGATTTGGCGGGGGCTGACGTGGAGACTTCTTATATTCAGAAAATTCCGGGTGCCAAAAATCATCATCCCTGGTTTTTGTCTTTGATGCCACTTGCGGTTGAGTCTTTTGACCTGTCGAAATATAACGTGGTTTTATCCAGTTCTCATTCGATTGCGAAGGGCGTGATTACCAAACCCGAGACAATGCATGTGTGTTACTGCCATACGCCGATGCGTTATGCGTGGGATGATTTTCATAAATACATTCGTGAATCAAATTTTCCGTGGTTGATTAAGAAAATGATTCCCAAGCAAATCTCAAAAATTCGTCTTTGGGATAGGTTGAGCGCTGATCGTGTGGATTATTTTATTGCAAATTCAAGTTATGTTGCTCAGAGAATCAAGAAGTATTATCAACGAAATGCTGAGGTGATTTATCCTCCGGTTGATACGGAGAGGTTTCATGCCGTTGAAAATCCGGCTGAAGATTATTATTTGGCAGTCGGGCGTTTGATTCCTTACAAAAAATTCGACTTGCTTGTGGAAACTTTTAACCAAAATGGTAAAAAATTAAAAATTGCGGGAACTGGTTCTGAGATGAAAAAACTTAAGGCGATAGCGAAGGATAATGTTGAATTTTTAGGATTTGTTCCGGATGAAGAGTTGAAAAAATTATATGCGAATTGTAAGGCATTTTTATTTCCGCAAATTGAAGATGCGGGGATTGCTCCTCTTGAAGCAATGGCGTCGGGGCGTCCGGTGATTGCTTTGAAAGCTGGAGGTGTGGTGGATGTTTTGCGAGAAGGAAAGACGGGCGTGTTTTTTAAGGAGCAAAGTGTTGAATCTCTAGATGAGGCTGTTTCAAAATTTGAAAAGCAGAAATTTGATTCTGCACAAATTCGAAAACATGCGCTTAAGTTTAGTACGCAAGAATTTCAGAAGAAGATTGATCGATTTGTGAAACAGAAGTATGAAGCTTGGAACAAGTAGGCTTTTGCTAACCGTCATCCTAAGCGAAATTTGCGTAGTCGAAGGATCTTTCGAAGGGATTAATTTTCATAAAACCGAATTTAAAAACTGAGATTGTTTTTTGATTTAGGTAAAGCTATATCCTTCGACTAAACAATTTGGATTAAATCAAAATTAGTTCCGCTCAGGATGACGGTAGGTGGTTTTTAATGTAGGATGTAAGCGAAAAATATCTATTTACTATGAATATAAAGGATCTTGGCGGCGAGTTTGGATTAATTGAGAATTTGACTCAAGATTTTTCACAGTTTGACCAAAAAATCAAAAAAGGAATTGGTGACGACTGTGCGGTGATTGACCTAGGGGAACGGTATCAGCTTATTTCCAGTGACACCTTGGTGTCGAATGATCATTTTAACTTAAATTGGTCTACACCGGAACAAGTTGGCATGAAGGCTGTGGAGGTGAATGTGAGTGATATCATTGCCTGTGGAGGAACGCCAAAAAGTATTTTGGTCTCCTTGGTTTTAACCAGGGATTTGGATGCAGAAATTATCCAAGGAATTTATCGAGGAATTAAAAAAAAGTGTGATAAATATGAAATTGATTTGATTGGCGGGGATACGACGCATGGGAAGGAGTTGGTGATTAATGTGACAATTTTAGGGGTAGGGGCGTATGGCAATACGTCCCTACGTTCGGATGCAAAAGTGGGAGATTTAATTTGTGTGACTGGTGATTTGGGGGGATCGACAGCAGGGCTTGAATATTTGCGTAAGTTTAAAGATGTAGAAAAATTGAAAGTGAAATTTCCGTATTTATACAAACGTCATTTAGAACCAGTTGCCCGTAGGGGCGTATTGCAATGCGTCTCTACGGCGGCAAATGCGATGATTGATGTATCAGACGGACTTGCTTCGGAGGTGCGGCATATTTGTAAAGAGAGCGAATGCGGAGCAGAGGTAGATTTCTCCAAAATTCCTTTGCATATGGAGACAAAACTTTGTGCTCAAAAATTGGGACAAAGTGCGGAAGATTGGGCGCTATCTGGAGGAGAAGATTTTGAACTGGTTTTTACTGTTTCATTGGAAAATTACGAAAAATTTGATACAGGATTCAAAGAAAAAATAACTGTTGTTGGAAAGATTTTGGGAGGAAATGGAGGTGTTTGGCTTTTGAAGAATGGGATGAGGGAAGAGTTAAAAGGTGGTTATGATCATTTTAGTTAGGAAATGAGCAGATATGTCATTTCGACTGAAGCACCGCTCAAATTAATTTTAAAAAGCGCGGTGCGAAATGGAGAAATCTCTTAATTTAAAGTTATGCAAAAAAAATCATATCTACCACGTTTATATAATGGCAAGTACGACAGGGACCTTATAGATTGGTGTTACCAGTAATTTAATTGATAGAGTTCAAAAGCATAAAACAGGTTATTTTGAAGGGTTCTCAATTTAGCTTATTATGAAGAGACTAATGATGTTAAGGTTGCAATTGCAAGGGAAAAACAGTTAAAAAAATGGAATAGGAAAAAGAAAGAAGCTTTAATAAAAACCATGAATTCTCATTGGAGGGATTTATCAGATGATATCTTGAATTAAAGGGATCTCTCCGCTGCGTTTAGGTTAAAGTTCAAGGAAAACACTAATTTGTTTTTTCTGCTAAAAAGAGGATAAAATCACTTCGGTCGAAATGACATTTTTCGTTACTTTGCAGCTACACAAACTCTCCATAAATATTGATATCCAAATCCTCAACCTTGAAGTCTCTTGGAATTTGATTGAGGACGTTTTCGGAAAAAGGAATATCTGTGATTGTGTTGGATTTACGGCAGATTAAGTGTGCATGAGGCTTTACCTTGCCTTCATAAACAAATTTATTACCCGCTCCGGCAATTTTTTTTAATCTTCTCTCTTTGACAAGTTCTTCCACATTTCGATAAACCGTCGAACGTCCGGCTTGCGGGTATTTTTGATGAATGTATTCGAAAATATCATCAACGGTAAAATGCTGATTAAGACAGTATTTAGCGATTTCATCTTTGTAAAAATGCTTTTTCATGGCTCTAGGGGGACTTGCAAAATGATTTTAAACATATTTAAATTTTTTTAGCAAGCTAAAACAAGAATTATTCTCATTTCGTCTTGACCTAGTTATTTTTGTATTTATAATGAGAATGATTCTTATTATAATTTAATTTAAAAAACTATGAACGACTGTGAAACAAAAGTGTCAATTCCTTTGATCGGGCAAGATGCACCGTCTTTTACGGCTGCATCAACACAAGGGGAAGTAAGTTTTCCTGAAAATTACCAAGGAAAGTGGGTAGTTCTCTTCTCTCATCCGGCAGATTTTACTCCGGTTTGTACTACTGAATTTATGGGGTTTCAAGATAAATATGCTGAATTTCAAGCAATTAACACTGAATTGGTTGGCTATTCGGTGGACGGAGTACATTCTCATATTGAATGGGTGCGTAATATTAAAAAGAACTTTGATGTTGATATTGAATTTCCGATTGTCGCCGGTCAAGAAATTGCACATAAATATGGAATGCTACATGACGTAGATTCTACACATACGGTACGCGCTGTGTTTGTGATTAATCCGGAAGGAAAAATTGCGGCTTTGATGTATTATCCACTTTCAAATGGTCGTAGTATTGAGGAAATTCTACGCTTAGTAAAAGG
Organism: Candidatus Altimarinota bacterium; assembly: GCA_028279865.1. Taxonomy (GTDB): domain Bacteria; phylum Patescibacteriota; class Gracilibacteria; order JANQMV01; family JANQMV01; genus JANQMV01. The sequence goes on from JANQMV010000050.1 coordinate 55,089, forward strand.
TTTACAAAAGACGATGAATGATGGAGTTGCTACTCCGGAAAATTGGCCAAATAATAAACGTCTGGCTTCAGATGTAATTATTCCGCCGGCTGAGTCTATGGAAAATGCTGCTGCGAATGAAGCAAATGCTGATTACAATTGTTATGACTGGTATCTTTGTACGAAAAAAGATGCTTAGTTTTTGTAAGTCCGTTTGAGTAAAGTACTTAATAAAAACACCTCTTGATTGAGGTGTTTTTATTATCAAGCGATATTTTTATCAAGATTTACCTTGCGACGCAACTTTCCTTAACTAAAATATTTTGGTCAAAATAGTAGCTGTATTCGCATTCTTGTTCTCTGCTTATTCCCGACATTGGTATCACCGAGCCTTCTCTGGAGTGAAAAATTGCCGGACAGATGTCGTCTGTACACAGACCGTCGGCTCTTAAGGCTTCTTGAATTTTTTTGCTTTCAATGTCGTATTTTAATAAATGGAATTCAAAGATATCTTCTGGTTCAAACAGGTCTGATCCGGTGTTGGTTGAATTGTTGATGCCGTCTGTTTCTGCTCCCATGAAGAAGGCGATATTGCCTTCAGAAGAGGCGCATCCTCCGGTGAAGTCATCTATAGCTAGGCTGCGTCCGGCTTTGGCAAAAGGAATGGGTGCTGCTTCCAAAGCTGTTTCAAATTCTGTAAACCAAGGCCTGCCTTCAAAGCTGCTGATTTTTCCACAAAGATCAAATTTAAATTCTTGTTGTTCGGTTGTTTCGGTGTAGTTTTTGAAGATGTTATTTAGTCTTTCTGTTTTAGCTTGGTCTTTGCTTGCTCTGTCTTTGTAGGCGATGAGGTTTTTTTCGCATTTTTGTGTTGCTGCCATACAGTTTTTTAGATCACTACTTGCCATTTGAAACTGTGTGACGCAGCGGTCAAATTCATTGACACTACAGGTTCTTTCTGTGACTACATCTGCTCCGGTGTTTGTTTCTTCGTTGGTTTTATCTTCGGGGGTTACGACTTCCATTCCACAGCCTGTAAGTAAAAGTGTGAGAAGAGATGCCAGTAAAATTGTTTTTGTTTTTTGCATATTTTTTAAATTAAGGAGTATGTTCGGGGAGTAGTATAGCATAAGTTTTTTTAGATTTACTTGCATTAGATAGTGTGTGTATGGCAAAATAGACTTGACAAAGTGTTAAAAAATTGACAAAATCGAAAACTCCATTTGTTATGTTTAACTTAAATTTTTATGGAAGTAGGACGACAAAATTCAAGAACTGAAGATAATGGTTGTTTGATCAATGTTGATTTTGTCTCAGGCAAAGTTATGAAGGCTAACAGACCTCAGAGATCAATGACAGAAGACCAAACAGACTATACTCAAAGCATTGATGAATACATCCAAAAATTGTCAGAAAGAAAAACGGATTCTTTAGAGGAGGGGGAAAATTTAGATTATGCAGACAGGCTGTTTGATCTTATGGATGAATTCCGCTTTGATGGTAAGCTTGCTGATTTTTTCCCAAAAGACTTGTTTAAAAAAATACTTTATCCTGCTATTACAGAAATGGGATTAATCCTTTTGGAAAAGAATGCCTCTGCGAAAAAAGTAGAAAAATATCCTATAGAGAATGGTCATTACCTTAAAAAGGTAGAAAAATATATCAAAAGCTTCTTGGGCTATTTAGAAGATCATCAACTAACTGAGGTTCAAAATCCTGGCGTCATTTTGGCTCAAATTTTAGAAGAAATTATTGCCTTTTCAATAAGTTTTAAAGAAGGTGATGCTGAAAGTTTTTTTCAAAAAATAGCTGATTTATCAAAAAAGGATAGTAAGTCTTTGCCTAAATTTTTAGGTCAATATCAACCTTATTTTTATTTAATTTTAAAAGAATTTGCTGAATTCAATTCATCGGTTGAAAACAGTAGTAAGCAAACTAAAAAGAAACTTTTTTCTATGTTAAAACCCAGTCAAGTAAATCTCGAAAATCCTTCCAAACTTGATACAAAAAGCTTAATATCTTTTATAAGAGCAATTGAGGCAGAATTTAGTAAGTACAGCTTGTCGATGAATATTTTGCGTTAATTTTGTTAAATGTATTTGAAAAAATGTTTGTTGTTCTGATTCTTAATTATGAAAAAATCAAACATAAAAAAATAATATGGCAGAATCAGGTATGCAGAAAAATGTATCATCCTTTTTAGAAGAGATGGCTTTCATTCAAGACGATGTGCGACTTGTATCATCCACTTTTGGCGTAACACTCTATACGGATCAAGTGTTCACAAAAATTCCTGATGTGCTTTTATTCTGCTATGAAAAGTTTCTGGAACTATGCCCCAAGGAAAATCTCAAATTCTACGCTACTGAAAACATGAAAAGGCATAAGCCGGTAACTCAAAAGACATTTACCCTCCTGGAAACTTGGATGGAACCGGATGCACCGGCTCGTGAGTATATTAGCCTGGAATTGAAAGACGGGAATTTTTATCAGGATGCGCCCAAGTATAAATTTAAAATAACGGGTAATGAAAAAGGCTCCATAGGCTATACCGGTAAAAATGCAAACTTGATATCATTTAGTTTCCCACCCTCTTTTGGTGACGAAGATCCGGAGAAAATGCTCCATTTTATCAAAGAGTTATGTGAACATTTTCCTTTTCAGTCCGGGCATGCCGGTTTTTCATTTGAATGTAGTAAATATGAAGAAGAAGCCAGTCAAACCTATGCCTGGAAAAAATCGATGGATTATCTGGGTATCGATATCTCAAGGATACCTGAAGATAATAAATCGGTGGGACAAAATGCACTTAAAACCGTCAGCTGGTTAACGATTTTAAACAAAGATTTGATTGATCAATTAGGCGGGCTAAAAACACTCAAAAGCAAAATATCAAAAGATGTTGATTTAATTAAAGTTCCCAATGGCTATATTCTGAAATGTGGTAAGTCCCCTGAAATAGGAGATCGCAATAGGGGCAACTTATTGCCGGCTTACCAAAGTGTCTATAAGGCTGTTGAACCATTGATCGAAATAGCGTGCCAGCGTTCTTTGGCTTTTGATCTTGCTGATGAATTCATCGAGAAAACGGAGAGGTGGTACAAAAGGTTTGAAAGTGGGTGAAAACGAAGCCGATGATCGGTTGATTAACGATGAATTCGCATGGATTCAAGGTTATGCGGAAATGCCTATCAGTAAGTCTGACATCAATTGTCTAAAGAGAAAGAGATCGTGCTTAAAAAACTTGAGACAGACCTTTTAAAAGAAAATTAGTCCATGGATATAATGGCTTCTATCATAATAACCATACAGAACCTCTATGAATCCAAAGTACATTGAACGACCAGATTATTTGATGGGTACTTTCGACTGGAGAGGGTTGGGCTACAGCTTCGGCAGTGAGCCTCCGCGAGATTTGCTCAGTCAGTCAGCAAAATCTGATGAGCCGTGGAATTGTATTGGTCAGTTTATAGCGCGTTGTAGGAGCGGAGAAGTACCCAATACCGGAATTCTGCAAGATATAGTTAAAAAAGACAATATTAACGAACCACTCCTTCTCCAAGCTTGTTACGATTTGTTGGGAGACGTTGCCGGCAAAAACGAAATAGACTTCTTTGATCATTTAATTAGAAATGGTTCGAAAAATCAAAAAATGTCAGCATCTTGGGCCGGACAATGGACAGCAAGCATCGAGTTGTTACCGGCAATGCTATGTGCTTTTAAGTCAATAAAGCGAACAGAGGACAAGCAGGCAATCACTGCAATTATATCTAACATACTTGAAGGCGAAAGCGGTGATGATGATTTAGAGTTGTATGATTATGAAGGCAATGATGAAAGTTATGCTGAATTAGTGATGCAGCGTGCTGATGATTTAGCAAGACAATGGCCTGGTTGTGAAAGGTTCTACGCTGGTATGCCACTGGATACCTATGCTTTAATCACCAGATTTAGAGAAGTCGTTTCTGATATGGTAGACAGGGATAAAGTTCCTCAAGAGAGTTTAATTCTTTTGCGTCGTTGGTTTGAATCTTCAACCGGAACTGACTGCAGTTCGATGTTCCTGAATCAAAGATTTAATCCACAAGCGAGTGTAGACCTTTTGGATGATTGGTTTGATTCAAATACAATAGAATATATTAAAGGAGGTAAGTATTTTTTTAACTTTCAATGTAGTAACGTATGAACTCGTAGTTAATTTTTACCCATGAAAGACAAGAGAACGCTTTTTATTTTTAAAAACTAACAAGAGAAAAAAGCTATGTCAAAAACAGAAGAAGCAACCATTGAAGAGCAAAAAGAGATCGCGGATAAAGTAGAATCTTTGTTAGCTGAAATAGAAAACTTAAAAGCTGAGCTTGAAAGTTGGGAGGCTATTTTTGTGGTGATTGCTGAGAAGAAGGTTTTATTTGAGGAATTTTCTAAAGAAATTATAAATGATGTTCCCAGCAGGGCATTCTTTCAAAAAAAAGTTTTACAGGAAGTTCGGGGTTTTAAGCAATGTGAAGAAGCTCTTCAATGTAAATTAAAACTCTTAAAAGAGAGGAGGAGAATGCTAGCTCTGAAAATATCAGAACTCGACAAAACGGCTAGAATACCTATGAGCTTAATTGAAGATAAGTTTGCTGGTCCAATGGCAGATTTGCTGAAAAAGTTGTCAGAAGCAGAACCAGAGGAAGTCTCTTTACAGGAGACGGGAACTTAAAAAAATAAAAACCACCTTTGAAGTGATTTTAAAAGAGAAAATAAGGCTTATTTGATGCTGGAAAAACAATTGATCAGTTATTTGCCTTCATCTTTTTTTCTTGCCTTATCAACGAGCTAAACTCGTCGACTGATTTCTCTAGCCATGCAAGAAAACTCGGATATGTACACTCTTCAGCGTTATGGTGCTGAACGACAATCCACTCACCTTGACTATTCGTTCTTTCAGAGTTTAGCAATAATTTTGTCGATGTCACTTTTGCCAAACCAATCACAAGATCTTTGTTAGTCACAAGGTCATCTTCAGTCAGAGCGTTTGTTTGCGATTTGCGGATTTCTTTTCCTTGAGCTTCTTTGAGCATTTCCTCGACAGAAAGCAGATCCATTGCTCCATCAACCATTAGCCAGCCGTCATATAAGCTCAAAAAGACCCGATATGACGCAGGGAGCTTTTTCCCCAATCTGGTTTCTAATTTAACAATCATTTCATGAGATGCAGGCGTTCCCAGTTGTTGTTTGTCCGGAAGATCTATTGCATTATAATATTGAGATCGGACTTTACGTCCCTCCTCTACCGCATGTCGAATCCGTTCTTCTAATGACTTCTCCATATAATTGTCCAAACTTGGCAATTTTTTTGTAAAACCAGTCGGTGTGCTTTCCTTTTGATCGAGCCGATTTTCGTTGTTTTTTTATTGATAAATGGCGGAATGGACGGGACTCGAACCCGCGACCTCCTGCGTGACAGGCAGGCGTTCTAACCAACTGAACTACCACTCCGCACCAATTTTGCTACGGCAGTTTACTAAAAAAGCTTGAAGCTGTAAAGCTTTATTTTTTACCGGATGTTCTTTCTAAAATTTAAGAAAAGAAGAGAGGGTAATTTTTAAAAATGGTTTTTCTTTTGAAAAATCAAAGTCTTATTAACTTAAATTTAATTAAATATATTTAAACTAATTAATTATTAATTAAATATAAAAAAATATCTAAAATATTTGACAAATATTTTTAAATCAAATAAAATAGATACAAATAAAATTTAATTATTAAAAATATAATAAAATAAAATAAAGTATTGTAAAGTTTAGCTAGATATATTAAAATAAAAACAAACACACAAAATCAAACATGTCTGAAAAAGTTCTTACTCCAGAGCAGGTAGGAAAAGTACTTCAAATTCACCCGTTGACGGTGCTTAAGTACATTAAATCCAAAAAAATTAAAGCGAGTCGCTTAGGGCGAGTGTATCGTATTAAGGAAAAATCCATAGATGATTTTTTGGATCAACAAGCTAAGTTTTAATACTTACAGAGAATTAAAGAAATCAGTTAATTAGATTTTAAAACGTAATTTAAATGGTTGTTCATTGTTGTGAATGTGGCAAGGCTGTTTCGAATAAATTGGATCATTGTCCGTACTGTAATGTTGGTTTTTTGAGCAATGTGCCAAAACAAACTGTAAAATCTCAGTTTTTTCAGAAAATAATGCTTTCTTTGCGTAGCTTATTCTTTTAGAGAAAGTTTTGGAGAGGTTTTTCTATTGCTAAACAAACACAAAACAAAAAACATAAAAAAACCTTTTCAAAATCGGAAAGGTTTTTTTATTTGGTTCTCAATTTTTTTTATTTAATTTAAAAATCCAGATCAGCACCATCCAAATCATCTTTAGCTTCTTTTTTTGCTGCGGCTGCTTTTGCTTCACTTTCAAATTTCGGTAAAATAGCTTCAACAGCACCCCATTCAGCATCTTCTTTTTGCGGTACGATCAGTGTAATTTCATCACCAATTTCTCCTTTGAAATAAGTGACCGAAGCTGTAAGTACTTTGTAAGTTTTTTCTTGGGTAATGACTTTATATTGACCTTCGTCATAAGTCAGAGGACCGACGACATACTTACGATCAATAGGACCAATTTGTTTGTACAAAAAGCGTCCTTCGTCTGTGATCGTTAGTTTTAGGATGTCTCCTGTGACTAATTTTGACTTACTCGCATAATTAGCAGGTACAGGATAGTTGCGTCCGTCTTTGTCGACCATCCCCTGACCGTCAAAGACACCTTCTACAATTTTAGAACCTTCGCTTTCTGAAGATCCCGACAGGGCATCGGTCATTGATTTTAAATTTGCTTTTGGCAAATCAGTCTCACCCAAGGCGTCAGCCAAAAGTTGCTTAGCAGTTTGTAAGTTTGTTTCAGCACTATTGAGGGATTCTTTGAGTAGTGCCAATTTTTTTAGGTCAATCATTTTTGTTTTTATTATTAGGTTATTTTGATGGCTTTTATTTTTTGCTTTTTTAATTCTTCAGTAATTTCTTTGATTTTGAGTAAACCTTTCTGTGCTCCATATTTATTGACGACAGAGGTTGCGTTTATTGTACCAAAGCTTAGCGCTGTTTGCAAATCTTTATTCAAAATTAAAGCCCCTGTAAAACCGGAGGCAAACGAGTCTCCAGCACCTAGAGTATCGACTCTGCCTTGCTTAGGGACAGGGCAATAAAAAGCTTCATTTTGTGTTGAAACTTGCGCTCCATTGCGTCCATCGGTAATTACGACAATTTTGACACCCAATTCGTGAAAGTATTGAAAAATTTTAGTCATGTCGTGAGCGTGCTTTAATTCTGTTGATTTGTAGTGATTGTGACATTCCAACCTCGAGAATTTTTCTGCTTCTTCTTTGTTTAAGAATAAAATTTCTGTTCTGTTCAGAATATTTTTAAATTTTTCCGCTCCTTCTCTGAGTTGAATCCCTCCCGGATTCCAAGCTAGTTTGATTTGTGGTTTTTTCTTGAGAATTATTTCAATTTTTTTAACCAAGCGGTTTGCTTCTCCGGAAAGATGATTGAGAAAAATCCATTTGCTTTGCATGATTTTTGCCAAAGGAAAGTATTCTTCAGTAAAAAGGTGATTTGCTCCGACATAATTAAGCACAGTTCTTTCCCCTTCGTATGAATTTAAAATTACAGAAAAACTGGTTTTTTCATCTTCCGTAATAGAAAGAAGCTCCGCAGAAACATTTTCGGCATCTAAATTTGCTAGGATTTTTTTACCCCACAGATCATCTCCGATTAAGCCGCAATATGCTGCTTTTAATCCCATACGTGCGAAGGCAACGCTTGTATTATGTGCACCGCCTCCAAGTGTCTCATGGACTTCATCAATTCTTTGTTTTCCGCCATATGGCAGCAGGAGTGATTCTGTCGAGCCGGTTTGGTTTTTGATTTTCATGATTTGAGAATCATGAGCTTTGACAAAAAGATCAAAAGTACCGCCTCCGATCGAGATAATATCGTACATATTAATGTTTTAGATTGTGATGTAGTAATTCATAAATTTTATGATGTTGTTTCTTTTTTTCTACTTTATTAAGAGTGTGTACTGATCATTCTATATGTGCGCGAAATTTTAGTAAAATAGAAAGAATTGCCAAAAGTATGGAAATACATGCGACTATCAAAAAGGCAAAATTAATTCCTTTTGCATCAGCAACAAAACCAAGAACCAGAGGTCATAAAAATCTACCGAATCTACTGAAAAACGATAATACTCATGTAATTTCGCCACGTTTGTCATGCGGTACGATTGCGGTTGCAATACCTTCGACAGCAGGATTGATAAGTGCTAATGACAGGGAAATAAACATGCTCAGGATTGCGATGAGGTAGTCTTGAGTGGTGTAATACATGATGAACATGGGGATTGCTGAAAATAAAAGTCCGATTCCTGCAATTGTAATCCTTTCAAAACGATCAGCAATTTCTGCAAAAAGAAAGCTAAGCATGTAGGGTAAATACATCACTCCCATTATGAAGAAAATTTGACTTAGGCTTAGGTTTAAATTTACAGCAAAAAGAGGAATAAAAATCATCACGAGCATTTCGGCTATTCATAGGAAAAAAAACATTAAGCAGACATAATAAAAATTAATGCCGAACTGACGAATGTCTTTAAGTAATTTTTTAAAAACCTTATTTCTTCTTTGAAATCTAAAGAAATCTAGAAAATTACCTTGAGACTCTTTTCCTTCTGCTTGATTCTGACAAATTTTTCTCATACCAAACCAAGCTAAAAGAGCGGAAACTATGGGGAAAATAAACATTAAATTCAGTCCGTAGAACGGCTTAAAAAAACTTGCAACCAACATTGCAACTGCATAAATTCCAAAGTTAACCATACTATACATGCCCATAAACCGTGAGGCATTTTCAATTGAGGCTTTTTTTCGAATGTATGCTTTGGCTGAAATCATGACAACCGGTGAAGAAAAACCATGTAATGCCAGGGCTCAAATCAAAAGAATTTTTGATTGCATGATTCACGCAAGGATGTAGATAGATCCAATGATCATATAGTTAAATAAGCCTGCCTTAAGCATGTATTTTGGATTTACCTTATCCTCGTATTCTCAGAGAGGAATAGCAACATACATAGCAACTAAGTTTGAAAAACCAATCAGCAATCCGACAAGTGAGTAATTGTTGACAATTTCTTTCATATAAATTGAGAGCATGGGGTCAACAAATCCCCAACCGAAAACCCAAATAGCAATGATCAAAAGAACCCACTTAACAGAGAAGGGAATTATTTTAAAATCATTTTTTATAGTTTGGATGATGCTCATTTTTTTAATTTAATTTGCGGCGTATTCTTAAAACAATATCAATAAAAAACAGTGAGACCAAAACGACAATCCAAACTTCGGGACCTGTGTCTGCTTGCGGTTTGTGTTTTTGTGGAAGAACATAATTTTGACCACCGGCAACAGGTTTGAAGCCTGTTCAGAAAGGAGTCGCGCTAACTGCGGGGGCAGCTGCTTGTTCATTACCCATGACGTCAATTGGAATTACTTGAAAATGATATGTCACGTTATTAATCAAATCGGGTATGTACCATGTTGTTAGGTTACTTTGTGTTAAAACAGATTCTGTGTATTGATTTTGGTTGATACCATAATTAATCCTGTAACGAGCAGGATTTTGTCCGAAATTTTGCCAGCTCAAGGTTACTTTTGTATCACTGGCAACGGCACGTACAAGCGATTCTTTTGCCTTTGGGGTTCCGTTGACGATGAGGCTTTTCTCGTTGCTTTCATTGCCTTTGTTGTCAATTGCGGTGATTGCAAAGTAATATTTTTTATTATTTTCCAAGTTTGGAATGAACCATTTTGTTACAGCGCCATTTGTTTCTGCTATTCTTGTTAAGGCAGTATAGTTATCTGCTTCTCCATAATAGATGCGATATTTCGTAGTGGTTGCAGAATGATCCGTGAGAGCATCCCAGCTTAGATGGATTTTTTTGTCATCTGTTTGTGCTCGTAAGCCGGTTACTTTGCTCGGGAGAGGATCTGCTGCTTTATTTACTTTGAGTATCCCTCTATTTAAATACTCTCCTTGATTACCTAAATCATCAGTTAAAAGAATGTCAATAGGATAATCGCCTCCTACTTGAGGGGCAATGAGAGTTGCTTCATATTTACCTTTCTCTTGAGAACTTTCGATTAATTGCTCGGGGAGACCGTTGATACGAGCTTGACTTTTGCGCAGATTGGGTTCGGATCTGATTGTGATAGTGTAAGTGCTGTTTGTTTCCAGAGTTCCTTCCGGGGTAATTGCAAAAGAGTCGATAACAGGAGGTATAGAATCAATGGTTATGTTAATTGTGTTAGAGACATCTTGTATGCCTTTTGCATAAATGGAGTGTAAACCGTTACTTAAGTTAGGAGTTGTAAAGGTAAACATTCCATCATTATCAACCTCTGTTTCACCAATTTTTACATCGTTATCAAAAATTTTGATTTGATCTTCCGGAGAACCTTTTCCGATGATGTTTAAAACTGTTGTAGACAATTCACTGCCACTGGCAGGTGTTTTGATTTCAAGCGTTCAGATTGGTGCCGGTGTTTGTGAATTACCATTTTGTTCGACAACATTAATTTTTTTCTCCCCTAAAATATCCCAGTCTTCTTCATCAAAAACTTGAATTGTTTGTACGCCTAGTTTGGTAAATGTAATTGCAAGATTAAAGGTGAATTCACCTAAATCTTTATCTGAAAATGTAAATTCACCATCTTCCGAAGGAAGGGTGGCATTTTCGTCGTCCGGTGTTGCAAAGAGAACTGTTCCGGTATAGTCTCTCGCAATATTTTTATTATTGTCTCTGGCTGTGACTTTAATTGTCTGAGCGGTATTGATGGGAACTTCATCAGGAATTGTAATATCAAAATATTTAACAGGACCTGAAGGTGTTTCATCTATTTTAGCTTCGCTGTCATCTGAGGCAAAAAGATCTGCTTGTAAGTAATTTCCACCTCTGGGGAGATTGCTTTCATATGGTGTAAAATAAACAACTTTTACTCTGTCATCTAAGGTAATACCTGTATTTACGTCAAAAGCTGAGTAGACTGAAATTCCCGGATAACGCGAACTTAGTTCAAAAACCACGTTTCCATTTTCATCGGAAATAGATTTTGATGAAAGTTTGATTTCGTCTTCAGGGCGGCTGGAAATCAGTTTTACCTGATGATTTGAAATGGGATTACGATACTTATCTGTAAGTGTGACTGTTAGATAGGCTTTTTCTGTATTGTCTCCGGCGACAGTTGTTGTGCTGCTTTTGAGTGTTGATTGACTAGAAGATAAAGTATCGGGATAAACTCTGAATGAACTTTGATTATTATAGCTTTGCTCTGTTTTTCTTTTTGCTGAAATCGTATATAGACCTGTTTTTTTTGTGTTATATCCAAATAATTCAGCCTCAGCAATGCCTGCAGAATTTGTTTTGGCTGTTAGCTTTATTTCTGCTTCATTTGGTTTGGTTACTAAAAAATCAACCTCGGTATTTGGTTCGATTTGAGATGTTTTAATAAGAGTTGAATAACCTGCGATCGTGTCAGTTGAGGAAACATTAAAGTTTGATACGGCAAGGCTGTTTTGCTTGATTGTAAAACTTAAAAGTATTCCTAAAAAGATTTGTAAGCCTTTGGTGAAGGATATTTTGAACTTCATTTTCCTTTTTAAATCAGACCATTTTACCATAAAAATGCTTTAAAAAGCAAGACATCTCGATATTTTTATCAAATGAAGTTTTACTTTCGTCAAGATATTTTTAATCTTACTAAAAAGACTAAAATTTTCTTTTCTTTATGCTAAAATAGAAGCATCAAAGTATGTTTTATGATTACTACTCTTGAGTTTCGTCGACAGATTCTGCATGTACTGTTTGGTATAGCACTTATTTTTTTATTAAAGTTTGCCTATCTTGATATAGTTGATCTCTTCTTTTTGGTTTTGTTGGGGATTGTTCTCATTTTTTTATGTAAAAAAAAGTGTAAATTACCTTTGATTTATCGTGTTTTACATTTTTTTGAGCGGGAAAAACATTTACAAAATTTTCCCGGTAGGGGGGTCTTTTTTTACCTGCTGGGCGCTTTTGTAGTGCTTGTTTTGTTTCCTTTTGAGATTGCAATTGCGAGTATTGCGATTTTAGCTTTTGGAGATGCTGTAACAAATATTGTTGGTCGGAATTTTGGTAATGTACGTATCTTATTTAAGCCGAAAAAAAGTATTGAAGGTACTTTGGCGGGAATTGCAGCAGGTCTTTTTGGCGCTTTTTTATTCACTTCTTTTCATCCCGTGGCGCTTTTGGTGGCAAGTAGTTTTGCCATGCTTGCGGAAATTCCACATTTTCAATTTTTTGGTTTTCCTGTCGATGACAATTTGATTATTCCGGTTGTTGCGGGTGCTACCTTGGATTTGATTTATTTCGTTTTGGTTTAATTTTAACTTAGTTTAGGAATGTCTTCATACAGACAAAAAATCGGTAAAAAAGGTGAAAAAATAGCGGCTGACTTTTTGGAAAAGCAAGGGATCAAAGTAATTGAGTTTAATTATTATACGCGTTATGGTGAGGTAGATTTGATTGCTCGGGATAGAGGGGAAATTGTCTTTGTTGAGGTTAAAACCAGAAAATCAAAAAAGTATGGAAAACCACAAGAGGCAATTACAAAAACTAAACAAACAAATTTGATTCGTACTGCACAGGTTTATTTGCAAAAAAACAATTTGGAAGAATCGGATTGGCGGATTGATGTGGTTGCAATTAATTTAAAAAAAGGGCAGGTTTTGTTTATCGAGCAGATTAAAAATGCGGTGACATATTTTTAAAAAATAAAAAAGATCTTGATGTCTTTAAGGTTAGAAAAAATTTTGGTTTTATTTTTTACTTTGATTTTATGTAGCTTGATTCTTGCTTGGAGTTTTTTTCTTAATTTTGGAGAAATTGAGATAACTTCAAATCATCCCTTTGAAATACATGGTTTAGCAAAGCAACCGATTGTTTGTTCTTCGACATTTTGTTTAGAGAAGGTTCCTATTGGTCAATTTAACGTTACTTTTAAGTCGGACAAATTTAAGGATATTAATGCAAATGTAGAAATTAGACGCTGGCGCAGAACTGAGGCAATTTTAACTTTTGAATATAAGCCGGTTTTGATTGAGGCGGGGAACGTTGATTCTTTAGGAGACGTGACTTTTGAAATTCCGTTTGAGTTGGAACAGAGTAGTAATTTTATTTGGGATCAAAATAAGCATAATTTAGCTTATTTAAAAACAAATGGCACGAAAACAGAATTGATGCTTTGGAGTAAGTCTGATCAAAAGGAAACTAAAATTACTAATTTTTATGACTTTGAAGATACGCAAATTTATTGGGGTAAAACCGGAGAAAAAATTATTGTTAGAAATAAAACAGATTTTTATTTGGTTGATTTAACTAAAAAATTAAAATATAAAACACAATTTTCTTCAGATTCGAAAAGTTTACGTTTTTCTCCAAATGACCAGAAAATTATATATTCTCAAGCAGGCAGTCTCTATTTTTATGACTTTGATTTAAAAGAAAGTTTTTGGCTGGATTTGCCAATACGGTTGCCTGAACTTGCCTGGCAAAATGAAAACACTTTACTTTATTTTCAAAATACAGAAACCGAAACAAATTTTTTTGAATATGATTTAGAGGAAGGATCTTCAAGGTTTGTTTTTAATTCGCTTCTACTGAATCCTCAAAATTTACAAATCTCTACTCGTGGAAAAGAGTTAGAATTTGAAAGTGAAGGTAAAAAATATGAATTGAGGTTGGTTGATTAGCTTTTTTGGAAAAAGATATTTTGGAAAGTAAGATTTTTTTAATTTTTTAGAGTGAAAAGATTCATAATCTATATTTGGCATCTTCCCAGAAATATTATGGTTTTTTTGATAAAATTTTATCAAAAACTGATTTCACCTGATCATGGTGGGGGCTTAAAAATTTTTTATCCTCATGGTTTTTGTAAATTTACGCCAAGTTGCAGTGAATACTGTAAACAAGCCTTTCGAAAAGATGGTTTTATCAAAGGTTTTTTAAAGTCTGTGTGGCGCGTTTTGCGTTGTAATCCGTGGAATAAAGGGGGGCACGATCCTGTTTAATTATTTGCTCTTTTCTTTTTGATTATTATTTTGTTTTTTGAGACTGCTTCATCAAGATTTTTTTGAGTTGGTCTTTGTGCTTACTCAGTTTTCTTTACTTTTATTTTTTTCTTCCGAATTACTCACTTTTTCCGTGAGTTTTTCCGAAACATGCATGACTTTTTTTGCAGGTTTTGTTGATGTTTTTTTATTGCCAAAATTTAATGTTTGGGATTTTTTCTCTTTTTTTGAGGTTTTATCTACTTCTAAAACTGCATCTTTTTTTGTAAGATTTTTGTCTTCTTGCTTGCTTGATTTTTGAATTTTTTCATCGGTTAATTCGACTTCATGAGTGATTTTTGTTACTTTACTCTTTGAAGAATTTTCAGGTAAATTAAGACGTTTTGCTTGGAATTTTTTGACTTTTTTCAAAACATCTGCGAGTTGCTCTTCAAAATCTTGTCCGTTTTTAATTTTAAAGCCGGCTGCTTGTAAGTGTCCGCCTCCGCCAAAAATTTGAGCAATTTGACTGGCATCAATACTGGCAGAAGTAGTACGTATGCTTCCTCCAAGCATGCCGTTTTGGTTGTCTTTAAAAAGTAAAATAACTTCCGCTCCCGGAGCATTTGACATTAATTCGTCAATGATTCCTTCTGATTCGTCTGGTTTAGCTCCTGTTTCGCTAAGATCGTTTTTGTTGATACTTGACCAAACCAGTCGATGTACCGGATCGATTTGAATTTTTGATAAAGTTTGCCCCCAAAGTTTGAGAGTCGAAAGTTTCTTGGTTTTATAGATTTGTCTGATAATTTCTTGTTGACGTGCTCCCAGGTCAATTAAATCAGCTGCAACGTCAAATGATTTTGGTGTGGTGTTTGGGTTTTGAAAGCTATTTGTGTCTGTGATGATTCCCAAAAGCAGCATTGTTGCAATGTCGTCGTCAATGAAAGATTTATTCTCGGTTTTTTCCAGTTTTTGAATGATTTCGACGAGAATTTCAGAAGTTGAAGCGGCTGTGATTTCGACTAAATTTATGTTACCAAAGAATGTGTTACTGGCATGATGGTCAATATTGATAACCGGTGCTGAAAAGAAAAGATCTGTATTTTTTTCATAAACTGTTCCAAGCTGTTCAAGGTCTGCGCTGTCCAGCACAATAATCAGATCAAATTGGTTGCTGCCTTTGGCAAAGCTTACATCTTTTTCCGCAAAACTACCGTACAAAGGAGAAACAATGATATTCACCTTACCATCTTCAAGGTTGTATTTGAGTTTATCGACTTCAGCATCCTTGCAATCCAAGCTAATAATAAAGTCCTGGCTACCATGAAAATTTGTTTCAATAGATTCTACATCTGGTATGAAGTTGAACATTTCCGGAACAGGATCTGAGGAGACGGCTGTGACTTCTTTTCCCATTTCACTTAAGACTTTGTATAAAGAAAGAGCGCTTCCCAAAGCATCTCCATCTATTTTTCGATGGGTAATAATAAGAATTTTTTCTTTATTCTTAATTAAATTGACAATTTGTTGTTGAGGAGTTGTTTTCATTAATTCAAATTATTCTTACTTACAATTAATGCTTAATTATATAACTAAGAGTGCTTTGTGTCAAGTAAAAATTTTGTTAAAAAAATGCTTGATGGCGAATTATTATCTTTAATAAGACATTTTTTCTAAAATACACAAAAGAAGATTTTTGTCTAAAAGTAAAAAATGAGGTGAAGTTTTTTGAATTACAGAATTTCTGTTTGAGTGAGTTATTTAATGTTTTTTAAAAACATAAATACGACCAGTACCTTTTTGTATTGGTTTTAACATCTTAATTGGTTCCCATTTTTTAAATTTAAATCCATGTGAAATAATTTGAACGCCTTTTTTTAGCTCACGATTTAATTTTTCTTCAATTTTTGACATTGTGTGGGGAATCAAATAACAAATTATGCAATCAGCATTATTTAAATTGATTTTTTTGAAGTCTTTGCATAAGATTGTTTCATTTTTTTTCCCCCAACTGCGTATTTTTGCATAAAGATAGAGAAAAGGGTTGAGTTCGATACCGATTGCTTTTGCTTGATATTTCCTAGCGGCTTCGCGAATAAAGCGTCCGTCACCGCAGCCTAAATCATAAATAATTTGGTCTGGTTTGAGTTTTGCCTCTTTGAACATTCTTTGCATGGTTTTACGAGGAGTTGGAACAAAAGGTGCACCAAACATAGCTTTTAGCAAAGGAATTGAGATGATAATAAAAATAACGGTGAGAACTACTTTGATTTTTTCGACAGTGAAGTATTCCAAGTTTGTTTTGTGTTAAAAGATTTTTTTATGTTTTGTTGAATCTTGTTAAGAAATTTTTCTTGAATTGAGAAAAATTATTTTCTTCAATCGACTTACGAATCTTGCTCATTAATTTCAAATAAAAGTGCAGATTATGAATTGTTGCCAAACGCATTGCAGAAATTTCACCCGCATTAAAAAGGTGTCGTAAATATGCTCGTGAATGGTTTTGGCAGGTTGGGCATTTACAATTTTCTTCAATCGGCTTTTGATCTTCTTTAAATTTTGCTCCTTTGATTCTGATCAGTCCATCTTTGGTAAAAAGGCTTCCATGTCTGGCGTTTCTGGTTGGCATGACGCAGTCAAACATATCGATACCTCGCTCGACAGCTTCCAAAATATTTTCAGGTGTGCCTACTCCCATTAAGTAACGTGGCTTGTTGTCCGGTAAATAAGGCTCGACAGCTTCAATCATTTTATACATTTTCTCAGTAGGTTCGCCTACGGCAAGTCCCCCGATGGCATACCCATCGAAATTTAACTTGCTTAAGTATTGTGCGGATTTAATTCTTAAATCTTCATAAACAGAGCCTTGTACAATTCCAAAGATGAGTTGTTTTTTGTTTTGATGAGCTTCTAATGAGCGTTTTTCCCATTCATGTGTAATTTTTAAAGATTGTGCCGCATAGTCATATTCACAAGGATAAGGTGCGCATTCATCAAAAGCCATAATGATGTCTGCACCAAGATCATTTTGAATTTGAATGGATTTTTCCGGGGAAATAAAAATTTTTTCTCCGTTTAGGTGTGACTTAAACTCGACTCCTTTTTTATTGATTTTGCGAATTTCAGCGAGAGAAAAAACCTGAAAACCTCCTGAATCTGTTAAAGTCGGTTTATTCCAATTCATAAAACCATGTAGTCCGCCTAATTTTTTAACAATTTCTTCACCTGGTCTGAGGTGTAAATGATAGGTATTGCTTAAAATAATTTGTCCTTGGAGTTCTTCAATGTCTTTTGCTGTTAAGCCACCTTTAATTACTCCTTGTGTTCCAACTGTCATAAAAAATGGAGTTTGCAAGGTCCCGTGGGTAGTCTTAAGTTCTCCGCGACGTGTTTTTTTTTCTTTATTTAATAATTTGAATGACATGATTATGTTTTAATCTCAATTTTATGCTTTAATAAGTATAATTCTAACGCTCGATTTAATATACTAATTGATTTTTCTGCCAATATTTTTCTTTTTTGTGTATAAATTGCATACATTACTTCAGAATCCATATTTTTTATTTGTTTTGTATTAGGATTTGTGATTTTGACTTGAGTTAATTCTGGATAATTAATATCAATATCTCTATACTTCTTTTTACTGTTTGGAAAAATTAAATGGCAAAGGTTTAAAGTATTTTTATGATATTTTTTAAAATTTATATTTCTTTTTATTGATTTTTCAATGCCTGCTTTATTTCTTCTAATTTCATTTAGAACTGATTTTGTATTATATTTCATAGTTAAAATTATTAACTGACCGCTTCCAGCATTGCTTTAGCTTTGTGGAGAGTTTCTCTGTATTCTTTTTCGGCAATACTATCGGTTACAATTCCACCGCCAACCTGAATGTACATTTTTTTATTTGTACAAACAATAGTTCGTATCAGGATATTTAGATCAAAATTACCATTAAATCCAATGTAACCGATTGAGCCAGTATAGGGTCCTCTTTGTGTCGGCTCAAGTTCTGAAATAATTTCCATGGTGCGAATCTTGGGAGCACCGGTGATTGTTCCTCCGGGAAAAACAGCCTTGAGAACGTCAAAAAAATCTTTGCCTTGTTTTATTTTTCCATACACATTAGATACTAAATGTTGAACGTGTGAATATTTTTCAATATGTGCAAAGCTTTTAGTTATCACGCTTCCGTAGTTTGAAATTTTTCCCAAATCATTTCTTTCCAAGTCAACCAGCATGGTGTGTTCGGCCATTTCTTTAGGGGAATTTTTTAATTCATGAGCAAGTTCATTGTCTTCTTTTTGTGTTCTTCCTCGCTTGCGAGTTCCTGCGATGGGTTGAGTGAAAAGTTCTGTTTCTTTTTTGCGCACGAGTCTTTCCGGAGAGCAAGAAACAATTTGAAAATTGCCTCCATTAAAAAAAGCACTAAATGGAGATGGGTTAATTCCCATAATGATTTTAAAAATTTCTGCCGGGGGTGTTTTTAATTTTCCTTCTAGTCGCTGAGAAATGTTTACTTGAAAAGTATCTCCTTCAATTAAGTATTTTTTAACTTTTTCGATTACCTGATAGTACTTTTCGGGAGTGAAATTTGAAGTGAAGTGTTGGTCATTCGTAGAGATGTGATTAATCGCTTCTCTACCCTGAAATGCTGGTTCAATGTCTCTGACTTGAACCTTAAAAATATCCGCTTTGTTATAGGTTGATGAATTAATTTGCTTACCCCCCCCTGCGTCTTGCAAAGACGCTTCCCCCTTTTTAAGGGGGATTTTTTTTAGATCATTCAACATTCTAGCAACCTTCCTCTTCGCTTCTGCGTACTTCTTCGCACAACCAACAATGAAAAGTTTTGATTTTAAATGATCGAAAATTAAAATTTCATCATAAAAATTAACAACAATTTCAGGAATTTTGAGGTCATTTTTTTTAGCCTTGGGAATATTTTCAAACAAGGTAAAAGTTTCGTATCCAAAAAGACCGATTGCTCCACAATAAAAAGGTGGCAGGTCTTTTATTTTTGGAGATTTAAATTGGTTAAATAACTTTCTTAAGGCTGCAATCGGTTCGCTTTTTATTAATTTATCACTTATATAACATTGATCATTTTTATATGTAAAAGTTTGAAAAGGGTTTTTGGCGAAAAAAGAATACCTACCTGTTTTGCCAGAATACAAGAAGACAGAGTCTCTATCCTGATATTTTTGGAACAAATCAAACAAAAACTCTTGTGAATCTTTTTTAGGAATTTCTCGTGTTGTCCAACATGGCTTTAGGTTTCCTTTCAGTGATTTAAATTGACTGGATGAAGGGTGAAAATTCATTATTCTGTACGTTTGCGATATTGTAAAGCTTCAGCAACGTGATTAAGCGCAATGTTGTTTTTGTTTTCCAAGTCAGCGATTGTGCGAGCAGTTTTGAGAATGCGATGATAGCTGCGTGCACTTAAATTCATCTGAGACATTGCTTGCTTAAGGAGTTCCTGCGCTGCTTCTTCAATCATACAGTGCTTTTTGATTTGCTCAATACTCATTTCCGCATTGGAGGAAATTTTGCTGCCTTTGAACCTTTTAATTTGTTTTTCTTTTGCCATTTGAACTCTTTTGAGGATTTTTTCTGAAGATTCTATATTGCTTTTTTCGTCAGCTAATTTATCAAATTTGACAGGAGAAATACTAACATACAAGTCAATTCTATCTAAAAGAGGTCCTGAGATTTTTTTATTATAACGTTTAATATGGGCGGGATTACATGTACATTCTTTGTCAGTATTGGGAACATTATGATAACCGCATGGGCAAGGATTCATCGCTGCAATGAGTGTAAAATGTGCGGGAAAGCTTAAGCTTCCTTGTGCTCTGGAAATTGTAATAATTCTATCTTCCAGAGGTTGTCTGAGTACTTCCAGTGTTTGCATGGGGAACTCTGCAATTTCGTCCAAAAACAAAACACCTTTGTGTGCCAAGGATATTTCTCCGGGGCTGGGATTGCGACCACCTCCTACCAAAGCAACACCTGAGGCAGTATGATGCACTGTTCGAAAAGGTCTGTTAAAAACAAGAGGTTGGTCTTGCGGTAGCATGTTTGCAATTGAATAAACTTGCGTAACTTCGAGGGCTTCTGCAATGGTTAGTTTCGGTAAGATTGAGGGAAGTGCTTTTGCCATGAGAGTTTTGCCTGAACCGGGTGATCCATTTAATAAAACGTTGTGTGAGCCTGCAGCTGCAATCTCTAATGCACGTTTGGCATGTTCTTGTCCTTTTATATGCTTAAAATCAACAAGCGTTATTTCATTTTTTGCAAAATCTGTAATCTTGAAAGGCTGAATTGGTTTCAGTTTTTTTTGACCTGTGAAGTGTTGAATGAGCTCACTTAAGTTGTAAATTGAGTAGACTGCAATTCCTTCAATCAAACTTGCTTCTTGTGCATTTACTTCCGGCAGAAAAATTTTTTTATAGCCTTTTTGTTTAGCGTAAGTAACAATGGAAAGAATGCCGTTTACGTGACGCAGTCTTCCATTTAAAGCAAGTTCTCCAATAATTAAACTTTCTTCAAGTTCATTTGTTTCTATTTGTTTACTCGCTAATAGAATTCCAACAGCGATTGGTAAATCATAGCTGGGACCAATTTTACGAATATCTGCGGGGGCAAGATTGACTGTAATGCGCTTGATAGGAAAAGTTGCATCTGAATTACGAATAGCACTGCGTACTCTTTCTCGAGCTTCTTGAACTGCAGTGTCTCCGAGTCCGACGACAGTAAAAGAACCCAGTCCGGCGGAAATATCAACTTCAACTTCAATAGGTTCGCAATTGAGACCAATTACGGCGAGAGAATGAACTTTAGCAAGCATAAGCCATAAATAAATTATTTATTAAAAATATCCATGGCTTTTTGTTTTTTGAAAAAGGTTAATTTGATTTATTAATATCCCATCGCTGTTAATCTGCGGACTTCTTCTTGTGATTCATTATTATACGGTTCTAAATGGAGGACTTTATTATAATAATCTTTGGCAAATTTTAATTCGCCTTTTTCACGGTATGTGTCGGCAAGCATAAATAAATTTTCAACATTTCTTGGTGAAATTTTAACAGCTTCTTTAAAGTGTTGAATGGCGTTATCTAAATCTTTGACAACAAAATAAACTTGTCCGACGTTGATATGACGAGCGGCTTTTTTTGGGTCAAGCTTTGCTGCGTAAGAATAAGATTCAAGTGCGTCTTCATATTTTGCTTGATTATAAAATGCTAAGCCTAGGTTTGTGTAGAGCGCAGGGTCTTTGGGCTTAATTTCTAAAAGTTTGAGATAAATCGCTTCTGCTTTTGAGTCAGCGTGATTTTTCAGATAAAGTAGAGCGAGCATTGAATTTGCAACAAAATTATTTTTATCTAGAGACAAAACTTGAACCAGTAATTTTTCTCCTTCTGCATAGTGTTCTTTTGCAATGAGAGTTTCTGCCCGTTTGATAAAACTACTGACTTGATTGAGATTGATTTCTTCTTTTTTGAGTTTTTTGTCTTTTTGTTTTTCTTTTGTGATTATCTTTTTTTCTGAGACATCTTCTTTGGCAATTTTGGATAATTTTTCCCGCTTTTTCTTTTTTTCATATTCTTTTTGCAAAAAATCATCTTTACGTAAAAGATAATGACGATTTAACAAAACCAATAAAAGGGAGATTGTTGCGATGGCGATTAGGTAGATTTGGAGCATATTCTTTTTAAAAGGAAGTTAGGTGCTATTTAAACATATAGATTATAGCTTATATTTAATTGTTCTTAAAATTCTTTAAGAAGCGGTACTGTGTTATCCTGAAGAGAGAAACGACGAAGGATCTCTAGCACTTGTTATTCTTCATTTTGAGAATAAAAATTTTTTAATCAAACTGCTGGGGTGATTCTTCACTCCACTAAGTTGCTTGCAGGATGATAAGGTATTATTTCTCCAAATCCTTCAAGGCAACTGATTCAATATTATGATCTTCAAAGCGTATTTTAAGTTTTTCATTTAAAACATCAAGTCCTGTGACAATACCTTTTTTATTTTTATATTTTACGCTGCTTCCAAATTTCGGGAATTTGTTAATAACATCACGATATTGACCTGATTCATAATTTAGGCAACACATCAGCTTGCCACATTGACCTGATAATTTGTCCGTACCTTTGTAAGCCATATTTTGTACTCTGACAGATTCCATGGTTACGGAAGGAAGGTCGGTTAGGAATCTTTTGCAGCAAAATTCTTGCCCGCATAAGCCGAAACCACCTTGAATTTTTGCTTTATCCCGAGGTCCAATCTGTTGCAGATGAATTTTCTTCTTAAACTTTTGTGCAATGTTTTTGACTAAATCACGAAAATCGACACGATTATCTGAGAGAAAATTTATGTAAACCATGCTGTCATCCATCGAAAAATGTGCAGAAACCATGCGCATATCCAATTGCATGGCTTTGACTTGTTTTTCAAATTCTTTTTGTACGTCAGTTTCTTTGGATTGGTTTATCTCTTTTTTTTGCAAGTCTCGCTCTGAGGCTTTACGTAAAATTTCTGCGGAAAGGTCAATTTTGGCGGATTTTCTTTTTGAGTAAAGTATTTTTTGAACTTTACCGAGTTCTTCTTTAAATTCATCTGTTTTTAAAATAATCCAGTCTCCAGCTTGGTATTGGCTATATGCTTCCTTGTAAGGAATTTCAATTGTTGTGCTTTTGAGGGCGAAAAAGATTGAGCTAATTTCCATATATTAAATTTATACTAGTATTTATGTTTAAGAAACTAGGAAGATTATATTGTTTTAGCAAAAGAAAAGCCACTAATTTTAACTTAGTGGCTTTGCTAATTTTACTAAGTTGCAATTTAGATGGTTGCCATAATTTTTTTCTCAATTTCAGAGGTAATCTTCGGATTATCTTTCAAAAACGTTTTTGCATTTTCACGACCTTGTCCAAGTTTTGTATCTTCATAGCTGAAAAATGCTCCGGCTTTTTTGATGATTTCGTTCTTAACTCCCATATCTAAAACATCTCCTTCTTTAGAAATACCTTCATTGAACATGATATCGAATTCTGCTTCACGGAAAGGAGGCGCAACTTTATTTTTTACGACTTTGACCCTTGTGCGATTTCCATGCGTGACTTTGTCATCGCCGGTACCTGTGTCGAGTTTACCTCGGCGACGAATATCAAGACGTACGGAAGAGTAGAATTTCAAAGCATTTCCACCTGTTGTTGTTTCCGGACTGCCAAACATGACACCAATCTTCATACGAATTTGATTTATAAAAATTACGGTACATTTGGTTTTTGAGATTACTGAGGTTAGTTTTCTTAAAGCCTGAGACATAAGACGAGCTTGTAAGCCCATGTGACTGTCTCCCATCATGCCTTCAATTTCTGCTTTCGGTGTCAGAGCGGCAACAGAGTCCACTACGACCAAATCGACTGCTCCACTTCGTACAAGAGTTTCTGTGATTTCCAGAGCCTGTTCTCCGTTATCGGGTTGAGAGACTAAAAGGTTGTCGATATCAACGCCGATTTTTTTTGCATACTCGGGGTCGAGTGCGTGTTCTGCGTCAATAAAAGCGGCTTGTCCACCTTTTTTTTGCGCTTCTGCCACTGCGTGTAAGGTTAGAGTTGTTTTTCCTGATGATTCCGGTCCATAGATTTCAATAATTCTGCCCTTGGGAATCCCTCCACCTAGTGCTAAATCCAGAGAAATAGAGCCTGTGGGAATTGTCTCGATGGCAACATGAGATGTGTCACCCATTTTCATAATACTGCCTGTGCCGAATTGTTTTTCAATTTGGGAGAGTGCCGTTTGAATTGCAGCAGCTTTTTGTTCGTTTTGCTTTGTTTTTGTCATGGTTAAAAAGAGGTTAATAGGATTAAAAATTAAAGGTAACTTAAGCTGATTTGGGTCAGCTTTTTTCATGGCTTAAATTCTGTGACGACGAATAAAAAAGTTAAGACTAAAAATTAAAGTTAAAAATAAAATAATATTCAAGCTTGTACCGACATTGGGTAGCGCATGTCCGTTTTGGTAATTAATATGGTAAGTGATTTCATTGATAACGTTATCATCTGCGTCAAAAGCTTTGACAACATAATCATTGTTTCCTGTTGCTAAAGTTTGCATTTGAACCGCAGCAATGTAGTTCCAGTGTTGGCTTCCCGGTATGTATTTTTTTAGTCTGTAGCCATTGACCTCAATTGCAGCTGTGTTTGTAGTTGTTAAACCACGAATGACGTTCCAGTTGTAGCCAGTTGTATAGTTTGCTTCTTTAGATGGACTGGTGATGCTTAGTCCGGCAGTTTGACTTTGTGCATTGACTGCTTCTGCTGCATTTTCGGTCTTGGAATTTTTTTCCTTATCTGAGTTATTTTCTGCTTCATCATTGTTAACTTCTTTTTCAGAGGATACTTCTGTTCCGGTACCGGTATTTTCTGCTTTTGAATCAGAAACACTGTTTCCGGAGCAGGCTGAGAAAAATACTAATGAAAAAAGGAGGAGGCACAAAAAAAGTGTTTTTTTCATAATAAAGAATTAATAAAAAATATATATTTACATTAATGTAAATTGCTTTTTTTGTTTTTATTTGTCGAGGTGGTAATAACT
>JANQMV010000026.1 GCA_028279865.1 Candidatus Altimarinota bacterium
AAAAGAAAAAAGCAATAACTTGAAAAACTCCATAGCAAAAGGACACCAATATGGTAAATCCTAAAAGAAGACTAAAAGATTTCTTAATAAATAAAATGAATTTTTCAGTCATATATCTAGAATTATTTCACAACTAAATTCACCAACTTGCCCGGAACAAAAATCTCTTTAATCACTTTTTTGCCCTCTAAAAAGTTTTGAATCTTTTCCAGTTCTTTCGCTTGAGCGATTGCATCTTCCTTGGGAATGTCTTTGGAAACATTAAATTTATCTCTCAATTTTCCATTAACTTGAATTACTAACTCAATCTCGTCATCAATTGTTAAAGCTTCAACATATTTTGGCCATTCTTCTTTTCCAATTGAGTCTGTGTGTCCGATTTTTTCCCAAAGTTCCTCTGCAATATGTGGCGCAAATGGAGAAAGAAGTTTTAAGAAAATTTCAGCGGCTGGTTTTGGCATCGTACCTTCTTTGCTTACATGATTAATAAAAATCATCATTTGCGAAATCGCTGTGTTAAAGCGAAAATTTTCAATGTCTTCGGTCACTTTTTTGATCGTTTTATGCAGCATCTGCGGCATTCCTTTTGGTGCATCGCTACAGTCTCCTTTCTTACAATCACATTTGGTAAAATCGATCTCTTCGTAGAGCCTATGAATTCTTTGCAAGAAACGGTAAATCCCTTCGGTTCCTTTTGTATTCCAGGAAACGGATTGATCAAAAGGTCCCATGAACATTTCATACATACGTAAAGTGTCCGCTCCATATTCATTCACCACGTCATCGGGATTAATCACATTTCCGAGAGATTTACTCATCTTACGCCCGTCTTCCGCCAGAATCATGCCTTGATGGCGTAATTTCATAAATGGCTCATCGCAGCTTATGTAGCCGAATTTATGTAATGCTTTGGTGAAGAATCTCGAATAAAGCAGATGCAAAACAGTATGTTCAGCTCCTCCCACGTATAAATCAACTGGCATCCATTTATTAAGTAATTCTTTTGCAGCAATTTCCTGATTATTATTCGCATCGACAAAACGGAAATAATACCAACTCGAGCAAACAAATGTATCCATTGTATCGCTTTCGCATTTTGCCGCTTTGTTACATTTCGGACATGTCACGTCGTGAAAAGTTTTTGAGCCAACTAATGGTGATTCTCCGGTTGGTTTGAAATCCACGTCAGTTGGTAATGTAACCGGTAAATCAGCTTCAGGAACCGGAACTTCTCCACAATCATCACAGTAAATAATCGGAATTGGTGCTCCCCAAAATCTCTGACGACTTACTAGCCAGTCACGTAAACGATAGGTTGTTTTCCTTTCTCCGCAATTATTTTCTTCTAACCATTCAATCATTTTTTGAATTGCATCATCAATACCTAGCCCATCCAAAAATTGAGAATTTTTCATCACTCCTCCTGTTTTTTGAAAACGATCTTCCATATCTCCAATCACATCAATAATTTCTAATCCAAATTTTTGTGCAAAATCATGGTCTCTCTCATCATGCGCAGGCACTGCCATAATTGCTCCTGTTCCATAGCCCATCAAAACATAGTCAGCAATCCAAATTGGAAGTTTTTCTCCATTCACCGGATTTATTGCATAACCTCCGGTAAAAACACCTGTCTTTTCTTTTTCGTCTTCTTGTCTTTGCAAGTCCGTTTTTTTCTTCGTTTCATTAACATATTTTTCTACTTCAGCTCTTTGTTCTTCTGTTGTTACTTTTTGAACTAAAGAATGTTCCGGAGCAAGTACCATATAAGTTGCGCCAAATAAAGTGTCCGGGCGCGTTGTAAAAACACGCATGTTTTCATCGAAGTCATCAATTTTAAAATCAACTTCTGCACCTTCAGATTTCCCAATCCAATTTCTTTGAGAAATCTTGGTAGACTCAGGCCAGTCAATTTTATCAAGACCGGAAATCAGTCCCGATGTTTCACCATTGTCTTCAATAAATTCAGTAATCTTAAAAAACCACTGATTCATATTTTTTTGCTCCACCTCACTCTGACAACGTTCACATTCGCCATTTACGACTTGCTCATTAGCCAAAACCGTCTGACAGCTATTACACCAGTTCACCGGAGCATTTTTTTTGTAGGCTAATCCGTTTTTGTACAAAAACAAAAAGAACCACTGAGTCCATTTGTAATAATCAGGGCTGGAAGTATTGATTTCTCTATCCCAGTCATAACTAAAACCAAGAGATTTAATCTGACTTGTAAAAGTCGCAATGTTTTTATTTGTTGTTTCCTCAGGCGGAGTACCCATCTTAATCGCATAGTTTTCCGCAGGTAAACCAAAAGCATCCCATCCCATCGGATGCAGCACATTATATCCATTCATCCTCTTATAACGCGAAATAATATCCGTCGCCGTGTAACCCTCCGGATGTCCTACATGCAAACCCGCTCCCGAAGGATACGGAAACATATCCAGCGCATAATACTTAGGCTTGGTTGTATTCCGGTCATCCGCTTTAAATAAATTATTTTCTTCCCAATATTTCTGCCATTTTACTTCTATTGATTTGTGATCGTACATCAAATTAAATTTTAAATTATAGATTATAAATTTTAAATTACTGCAAGGTTTTTAGATTACATCTTTGAATTCTTCTTTTGTCATTGATATAACTGAAATAATCTTTCTTTCAACTCCTGAAGAAATATCACGCCCTCCATGCTTTGGAACAGGAATCGTTACCCTTCCGTTAGAGAAAATTACATGAGATCCTTTTTGCCGAACGATTTGATAACCAAGCTTATTTAAACGTTTAGTAATATCCTTGAACTTATACGGCATGGGAAGGCATTTGTGAAACCAAATCGTTTTTTAGTTTTCTTTCAATTTCTACCTGCTCAAGATGATAATCCATTGTCATTTCAATCACATTTAAAAGTTCTTTTTTTGCCTCTTTTTCTGTTTTCCCAAAAGCATAAAGTCCATCAATATTTTCAACTTCTGCTAAAAACCCATCACCATCCTTTTCTACTTTAATTTTAGGTTGAATATTCATTCGATAAATTTAATTTCTTAAAAATCTAAACTAATTATAAAGCTTATGGTAATAACATTCAACAAATTTAAGAGCAGTAATTTAATTTTAAGCAAAGAATTTTTTAGCAGCCTTGTCAATTAAAGGCTGAATTTCCGGAAAAGTTTTTTGATTAAGATGCTGTCGATCCGGCACCAAAACAAGTTTCGCTTCTAAGTCTCGAGTCCATTTGATCAAATGCCAATAAATGCCGATAATAGTAAATAAAGTTAGAATCATTCTAAGTTTTAATATTCTAACAACTAAAGTTTTTTTATTTCTTCACTTTTCTCAGGTCTTCAAGTAAATCTCTTACCAAATCCTTACCCCCCAATCCAAAGGCAAGTCCACCTCCCAAAGCGATCATTGAAACAAAGGCAATAAACATTGTCATGACAATTTCATTGGCGATCTCAAGCTGTGTCAAAGCCGCCATTGCAGCAAAGAAGATTAACGCATATTTTGCAACACTTGCGACTATTTTAGCGGTGGAGGATTTGGCAACTTGAAGAGTTGTTTCAATAATAACAGAGGTTGTTTCTCCAAAGCGAATACCTATCAGTAAAATTCCCAATGCAATTAAGACATTCGGAATATAAGCAATAATTGTATTTAAAAAGTCAGCAATTTGGTGTAAGTCCAAAATATTTGCAGCTGCCATTAAGAACATAAAGACAATATATCCTTTGAGAAACTTTCCAATAATAACCGAAACATGACTTCTAATTTTGGCTTTTTTAAGGAGATTATCAAGACCTATTTTGTTTGATAGGGTTGTAAGTTTAATTTTATTTGCTGATTTGACGATTGCTTTTTCAACAAGCCAACCAATAAAGAAACCAACCAGAATAACCCCCAGAGCTCCTAATATGTTCGGCCAAAATTCAACCATCTTCACAAAAACACCTGTAGTTGAATTTAAAATAGAATTTACGATTTCCTGTAATTGTTGTTGCATGATCGTTGAGTTAAAGTATAAGCACGTGCCATATTAAGCCTGTCGAAATACGACACATCTTTTTAAAATCATCCTGACAACTTGTCTGCAGCAGACAAATCTCAGGATGAAGCGATTTTGGTTAACCTCTAATTTCTTCCATCATCTTGATTCTTAAGTCAATCAACTCTTTTGTTCCAATATCTTTTCTAAAAAAGACTTTACCGGAGATAGCTTCGACTCCTTCTTGGGCAATTTTTTCAGCTTCTTCGATCGTATCTGCCACACCGACCAGAGCTATTGCACGTGAAGTACTCATGTAAATTCCATCATCTTTTTTATCAACCGCGGCATAATACATCAAGCAGCCTTCCGGAATGTCTCCGATTTCCACTTTTTCACCTTTTACCGGATTATCCGGATAACCTTCCGGCACAACATATTTACAAACAGTCGCTTTATTAAAAAACTCTACATCCAAGTCCGCAAGCGTACCATCAATCACAGCCAGACAAACATCTACAAAATCTGTTTTAAGTAAAGGTAGCGCATTCATCGCCTCAGGATCTCCAAATCTTGCATTATATTCGATAAGTTTCACTCCTCTTTTTGTGGCAATAAAACCTCCATACATAATTCCCTTAAAATATTCCCCACATTCTATTTCCAGAGCTTTCATTACTTCAAGAGTAATCTTATGCGCATCTTCAAGATCTTCTTCTGTCAAAAACGGCAAGTTTCCCGGATAATTATAAGTTCCCATACCTCCCGTATTTGGACCTTTATCTCCTTCATAGGCGCGTTTGTGATCTTGAATAACCGGCATATCAACAATTGATTTTCCATCAGCAAAACTCATCAGACTAAACTCCTGTCCGACAAATTTTTCTTCGACAATCACAAATCCATCATCAAGCAAGCAGTCCATAGCATAAGCCACTCCTTCTTTTTCATCTTTGAGATGATCTCCGACAACTTTCACCCCTTTACCACCGCAAAGTCCGTCTGCTTTAACAACAAACTCTCCTTCTAAATCCTCAACAATATAATTTTCAATTTCTTCCGCAACATTTAAATCATCTTTTCTAAATATTCTAAAATCAGGATTTCCCGGAATGTTATATTTTTTTAATAAATCACGCGTAAAGGATTTACTGCTTTCCAATCTTGCCAATGATTTTTTGGGTGCCATACTCGGAATTCCGATTTTTTCTAAAACATCAGCTGTTCCGTTTGCAATCGGATCATCTTGTCCAATCAAAGCAAAATCCGGTTTTTGTTTTTCAGCATAAGCTTTGATCGCATCTAAATCCATAATATCTCCCACCATGTAATCAACTGACAAATCTTTCATACCAGGATTAAGACGATTACCATAGACAACTAATTCAGGGTTATGGCGAGATTTTTTTAAAGTTTCTGCAATCACATGCTCACGTGCGCCATTACCGACAACAAGAATTTTCATAGGAGGAGGACGTTAGTTTATAAATTAAGTCATCTCGAGCAAAACAAATTCGAGAGATCTTAAAAAATAGTTTAAAATTTTCACCTTTCGGCAGGTGAATCTTCACTCTGGTCAAAATGACTGAGCTTGAGAAGAGACACACAGGTATTTTAAAACGTGTCTAAGAAACATGCAAATAACAATGGAATTATTAAAAAATAAAAACATTGACAAAAAGACTTTAATGTGCTTGAATAATTCACCATGTTTATTTTTTAGATTAGAAAAAATGCCAGAGTGCGTTCCAAAAAAGACAGAAGCAAAAAAAAACAGAACAAATTTTCTAGTTTGTCTTTTTTTAGAAAAATTAAAAGAAAAATATAGAGAAATGATGAGTTCTGTTATCGGCAATTCTTCAGAACAAAATCTTAAGATCAAAAATGCATTAGGGGAAAAAATAGCGACACAAGAAGCAAAAAACAGAGAGTTTGAGACAGCTTTAACAAAGGTAAAAATGCTAAAGGTTAAAATAGAAAATTTAGAAAAATTGGATAAAGATTATAAAGAGTTGATCAATGTAATTAACTTAGAAATAGGAGAAACTATGGAGGAATTAAGAGGGATAGACATTCAATCACAGGAATTAAAAAATTTTGAGGATGAATCGAAGAGTAAAATAAAAGAATTATTTACAAAATTGGAGGGAGGGAAAATATCTAAAAAGGAACAACACAAGTTAGAAGAAGAATTAAAAACAAAAATGAAAAAAATGGAAGGTTTGGGAAAAGAAATAAACAAAATAGAGCTTACTAAATCTACTATTATTACAGAAGTTAAATCACAAATAAAAGAACGAGAGAATCTTCATTTTGAGCATGAGGCAGAGCGAGCTGAAATAGTAAAAGAAATTAAGAAACTTCAAGATCAAATAAGTCTTCTAGCCCCAGAAACAAGCATAGTGAATAACTTTTCTGCATTAAAAAATTAAAAATTTTAAATAGATAAAAAAAAATGAAGGTAAAAAGTAGCAAAATCAAAAAAGGCATGAATATCTAAGATAAAACTCACGCCTTTTTAGTATTCTCAATTTTAGCTAAAAGTCATTTCTTATATCGTGTTTTTGCATACTCTCCAAAGCCTCCCCGACCGGATCTTTTTCCTCAGAACCAAAATCTTCAGCTTCCCCTTCAACTTCAGTTCGTTGGCTATTAGTGAAATTAGAAAGAAGCTTTTTGAATTTCTCCCAACAGGATGACACTATCCCTTTAATAAATTTCATCCTTTCAGCTAAATCTACTAAAGCTTCATCCTGAGTACAGGTGTCTTTTTGAGCATCTGGCGATGTCTTTAAAAAATCATTTTTATCCTGAGGGGCAAGCATAAATCAATTATTAAAAATTAGGAAACCAATGTACCCTATTTATAATGCTTTTGCAACCTTTTCGCAGCTTCTTTGACTAAATCCACCGTCGGAACCAAAGCAAAACGCACATAGCCTTCCCCCGGATTAAGTCCATCCTCTGTTTCATCAGAAATCCAATTTCCCGGAGTCACGACAATCGCAATATTAGGATCAAGTAGCTTTTCTGCAAATTCCAAGGAAGTCATACCCTCGGGAACCTTTTGCCAAAGATAAAAAGTTGCATCAGATTCTTTGGTTTCAAGTCCGATTGAACTTAAAGCTTCTAACATAATATCTCTTTTAATTCGATAATCATCTCGAATCTTCTCCACATGCGTTTCGTCCTCCAAAGCCGCAATCGCCGCATCCTGAATAAAAGTCGGAGTACCCGAGTCAATGTTTGTCTTTAATTTTTTGAAAACTGAAATTAGTTCAGGATCACCCATCACCCAGCCCACACGATAACAAGTCATATTTGATCTTTTGGAAAGAGAAGAAAAAACCAAAATTCCTTCTTTGGCAATTTCCAAAATACTCATTGGCTTTTCATCAAAATAAATCGCATCATAACAACCATCATCAGCCGCAATGATAATTTCGTTCTTTTTTGCCCAAGCAATTAATCCCTCATACCACTCTCGTGAAGCCAATGCCCCTGTCGGACTATTCGGATAATTGATCCAGATGATCTTTGCCTTCTCACAAACTTCCTGCGGAATACTTTCATAATCAATTAAAAAATCATTTTCGTGAAGGAGCGGTACAAAATAAGGTATTCCTCCTGCCATAATTGTTCCTGTCTTGTAAGGAGGATAACCCGGCGTCGGACAAATAACATAATCTCCCGGATTTAAAATTGCAGTAGGAAAATGGTAAACTGCTTCTTTTGAACCGATGGTCGAAGTAATTTCCGTTTCCGGATCAAGTTTGAGATTATAAGTTTTTTGAACCCAGTTTGAGATAGTTTCAAGGTATTCCGTAGTACCCACATAGCTGGGGTAACCGGCACTTTGCCTTTTTTCAAGACCGTCTTTACAAGCATCACGAATAAGTTCCGGAGTAGGATCCAGAGGATCTCCCACACCAAAAGCAATGACACTCACTCCTTGAGCCTTAAGTTCTTGAACTTTTTTATCAACTTCGGCAAAAGCATAACTACCGAGGGAATTTAATTTATCTGAGATTTGAATGTTCATGGTTTATAATTTAAAAATTAGAGTTTTAATGTAGGTATTCCTCTCCTTTCCAAGGGGAGGTCAAAAGGGATTTTGAAAAAATCCCCCACCCCCTCTTTGACAAGAAGAGAATTTTTTTGCAGTGTTTATAAAGAAAACTCCCCTTTTTGTAAAGGGGAGTTTTTGATCTTTCTTAATTTTATCTGAAAGTTACATAACTATACCCTTTACCGTTTTTCCTGCTTTTTTCGTCGCAGTGGCTGCTTTTTTGACTGTTCTTTTGACTTTCTTTTTAGCAGCGGTTGTTTTTTTTGT
Source organism: Candidatus Altimarinota bacterium (assembly GCA_028279865.1). GTDB lineage: Bacteria > Patescibacteriota > Gracilibacteria > JANQMV01 > JANQMV01 > JANQMV01. The sequence continues at coordinate 8,322 of JANQMV010000026.1, forward strand.
TACAGTTTTTTTGACCACTTTTGCTTTTTTCGCAACAACTTTTTTTGCCTTTTTAACAACTTTTTTTGCTTTCGGTTTGGCTGTTTTTTTCACTTCGTCCGCTTTTTGTTTCGTATATTTTGAAATTTCCGCCAGATATTTTTCCACTTCCTTTGCAAATCCTCCTCCCTCTCTTTTTGCAATTTCCGCAATCCCTTTAAATTTAGTTTTAGCAGAGGCAATCAATTCTTTCGCATCTTCTGTTTCTGCAAGTTTCTTCACCTCTTCTGAAATCTCTTTTCCAACGGACATAAATTCTTTTCCCAGAACTTCCAGCATTTTATCTTTATCCTTGAGCAGATCTCTGCGCAGGTCTTTACCTTTTTTTTGAGCAAATAAAAGTCCGACCGTCGCACCACCGATAATGCCTGCAAGTGTTCTGATTAATTTCATAATTTGGAAATTTAAAGTGTAAAGTTAGGAATCTCTTCAAGTGCGTCATTTCGACCGAAGCGATTCTTTAATTAAGTTCTCATTAAAGTTAAATCATCTCTTTTTTTAAACAAAGACCTATTTATTTCATTTCCTGTTTTTTGTAAACAGCCTTCTCCAAAGCAGCAACTTTGTCAAGCAAAGCTGTAACTTTCTGAGATAAATTCTTCCAAAAAACATACCTTTCATCTTCTGTTTTTTCAGGATTTTGAAGCAAATCATCATACTCTCTCATCTGATGCTTAATAAAGTCATATTCTATTTTTAAATCTTCCAACTGTTGTGTAAAATTATCAAAAAAAGTATAAGATTTTTCCTTAAACTCAATAAACTCACTGTAAAAGGAATCTGCTTTATTTTCCAAAGGTGATATTCTCTTTTTAAGTACCTCTGAGAAAATCTCCATTAGTTCTTGCTTTTGTTGAGTAGTAAAACCTGACATGATTTAAATAAGAATTATAAATAAGTATTCTTTACATGGCAACAAAGATTTCTCCATTCCATTATCTTTCACTACAGTCGGGATGATGCGAAAAAGTGCCAACTACTCACTAACGATAATCGTTTCCGCCATACGTCTAATCGTTTCCTTCAGAGCTTCATCTCCAGAAAGTTCAAAATGACTTTCATCATCACGCGGAACAGTTATCCGAAAAAGTCCCCCAAAATCACTTTCTGCCAGATTATCTACTTTTCCCGACAAAATATCAACACTAATCTTTTCATTACCCAATTCAACTTCCTGATCAGAAAAACCGACATGCCAAAGCTTATTATTTACCGCCCCAAAACTTGCATAATACCAACTCCTCGGATACTGCAGACTGTAGTTTTGATGAGTGTTTTCATAAAAACGCATATCATCATACACCACTGCCTGAGTTTCTCCGGAAGAGGAAATCACCTCTTTTTCTGCGTTAAATTGTTTATCTTCTCCGGTGATTTTTTCCCAGTCTCTGCCATCTCCCTCTACAAAATAAGCTGTTTCGGTTAAATCAACTTCAAACTGGTCAACAACTTCGTAAGTATATTGAAGCTTATATTTTTTTTCAGAATCCTTTAAAATTACAGAAACCACATTCTCAGAGAACTCGTATCCCTGAACTCCCACTTCCTCCATATCTTTCTCCGCAACCAAACTATCAATGTGCTCATTTATATAATCGATAACTTGGAATTTTTCCATTTTAGATGGTGTTTTTAGATCTTCGTTTTCCTCTGTTTCTTCTCTTTGTTTTTCAGCAATAATATCTTTTTCGATTAAGTCCAAAACATCTTGATCAATTTCTTCCACATCACCTTCCACTTTTACACAAAGCCCTGTTGCAAGTTCCTGATCACTTTCAATTTCGCAACGAAACCCCGGATCACACTGAATTTTTCCCGCCCCCGCACAGACTCTTGTACGCGTTTCTGAATTTCCGGTTTCATTTAGTTCAAATGTTTTTAAAACCGCATAAAATTGACTTTTTTCTGTAGCGGTCTGTTCAATCGGGGTAAAAACAATTTTATACACACTCGTATCAGCGCTGATGTAAACATTAATATTAACATCCTCTGTCGTACGCATTGCTTCATACGCATTAATTGTTAAATCAACAGGATTCGCTTCCTCTACAAATCTCAACAAATCTTTTTCGGATTTGTTTTCTATTTTTTCAATTTGCAAAAGTTGTTCTTCTCCTCTTAAGTAAATTGTTAACTTGTCTTCTTCCTCTTCTTTTTGCCATTCGCTTGGCAAAGTCAGATTGATTCCAAGCTTTTGGCTAATATAAATTTGTTCTCCGGCTTGCGTAATTTCTTCATCTGCCGCAGCGAGCAGATCAACTTTATTGACTTCGAGAATTTGCTTTCCGTCAAAAGTGTTAATTATCTCTCCCGCAACTTGAACTTTTGCATCAAGATAGGTTGAAAGGTTAATTTTTTTACTTTGTAAATAGGCTAAAAATGCCCCCATTTCGTCTTCAAGAATGTGTGTGCCGTACATATTAAGTTTGACTTCCTGAGCTTTAAGAATTCCTTTAATCGGCTCATTTGTAACCACCAACTGTCCTGTTTCGGTATCAGGGATAATCCTATTGTCAATTTCGTTTTCGTTTGGCTGCACACAACCTGACAAGGTGAACAATAATATTGGGATAAGTACAAGTTTTTTCATATTTTAAATAATTAAAGTTTTCAAGGCATCGTTTCGAGTAAAGTCGAAAAATCCCGCAGCCCACACTTTAATCAATTTTTTCATTAAACTCAATTAAAAAGAGTAAATTATAAAAAACTTTTCAGCCAAGCTCTCAGGGATACTCCCAAGAGGATAAATCTAATTTCTTTACGCAGATCAATGATTTGTTTTTCCGGTTTTAATTCTTTAGTGAAGTAAGTTTTTTCAAGGTCGTTTAGTCTTTCTAAAGCTGATTGCAAACTTTGTAAATTTGCCAGATTAATTAAACGCTTGATTTCGGCTATTTTAAGTTGGACTTTGTTCTTACCGATAGGTTCAATTTCTTTTTTAACTGGCATCAATATTTTATTTAAAAAACATCAAGAGCTAATGCTAAACTTTTAGATCCTTTTTTACTAAAATTTACTATTGACACAAGTTATTTTTTGTTATATAGTAAGTCATCGTTAAGATTTAGATATTCTGCAAAAAACATTTATAGCAAAACTATTCGGCTGTTTATAAACAAAGGGGATATTTCTTTTGGATGTTTTTGTAGATAAATCTTAAGTAGTTCTTTAACAAATCGAATCCTAAACTAATTCTTTAATCAGAATTGGGGAGAGATCTGCTTATCTGATTTTGTTCACCCAGTACACTCATTATGAGTGGAAAAGTAGGACAGATCGGCAGATCTTCTCTCACACTTCTTGTTGAGAGGAGGTTTGGGAAGCAACAATTTTTAGTTTTTTTGCACAACAAACCGTATATTATACCCCAACAAAAGGAGATAAACCATGACATCACCCTCATCCCCCACCACGAACCCCGTAATCGCATTTGCCGAAACACACCTGCCTCTGATCATCAAGGTCGCACTCGGCATTTTTGCCGCAATCGCCCTTTGGATGTTCGCAAGCAAGGTCGTCTACCCCTGGTTCACCAACGACACTAAGGAAAATGTAGGCGTAGTTTACGCCTATCCGGATAGTAATGAGTACCGGGCATTTGTTTATGGTAAGCAGGTTGAATTCGTCGAATGGAGCATTGATCCTGACGGCGAAAAAGGAGATTTCAAAGGATTGACCGCTGAAGGTGACGAATATTGGGCCATACTTACGCGCAGCGTAGACGGGGCCAGTAAAACGAATGTCGACACTGAATACCGTGGAGCACTCTTCACATTCGATCCTGAAACTGCTAACATCTCCGAACCGGAAGCAAAAGATAACCCTTTTGTCAAAAACAAAGCCGGATCTGGAGGAAGAAGTGGTAGAAACAAAAAAACTGCCAGCACAACAGCTGGCAGTAGTACCTAAATTGCTTCCCTGTGCTGATTTCCGAGTTTTTGGATCTCAGCCAAACCCCTTTAATACCCCTGAGTCTTCGGATGTAGGGGTATTATTTCGTTCATTGGTTTTTTTATTTTATTTAAATTCAATAATTTTTCCGTTTTTAACTCCTGTGTACCCCTTACCTGCAATATAAGCTACTCCATTGTGATCAATTCTGTTTATATTACTCCAAAACTTGCTTCTTGAATACACACTCTTTAAGTTTGGAAAATCTTTAAACTTAAATTCTGCTTTGCTCGCACTTAAGTAGTGTAAATTAGGTAGTCAGTCTAAAAAGCTAATATCCACAGCATTTGTAACATATTTTGTTAAACCTAAGTTTTTCTCATATCGAAACCTTACACAGCCACCATCCTGTTTGAGGATATTCACAACATCGTCAGGCAAAAACTCGTCAAACTGATCTAAATCAAATCACTTAGTAACTTCAAGTTTTACCAACTCCCCGGTATTTGTATCCCATGCAATTCCATCTCGTGAGCGAAGATGATCTATTTTGTGTCAAGGTCTAAACGGATTTTCTTCAGAAGTACTTGAGCCACTCCTTGGAATATTTGGCATAGTGTGACGACCAGATCTCTGGCTTGAAGGTTTTGGTATCGTACTTGCTGGAGAAGTTGTTGCTTTACCCGCCCAAGCTCTATTAAGAGCAAGCATTAAGTAATATTTTGCCTGATCTTCCGGCACACCATCGAAATCAAATGTATTTAAATCAAAATCAGAATCAATTTCTCCTAGAGGCTTATCAAACCTCGTGGCACCTGCAAACATAATTTCATCGCCCTCCAAATAAAAGGCTGATTTTGTGTTTTCCGCATTCATTGGTCGGATTGATTTAAAGTAAGGATAATCCTTCACTCTCTCAACCATTTGCCTAAGCGTACGTTGGTTTGTGAGATAAAAACCTTCTATTTGTTTGTAGCGACCCACAAAATCAATTCCTGATGAATCACTGCGACCTCCAAGATACCAATAATCAAGCAAATAAGCAGATTCATCAATAAAGCCAGTTTCTTCCCCCGCAAATTCTTTCGTGATATCTCCTGCAGGTGAACCAAAAGTAATAGAAGAAGTTCAAATCATTCTATAAAATGTTGTTCAAAATCTTGAAGTAACTGCTTCATTTAGTGCTGGTTTTGCGTAAACTTGCGCCATAAACTCTAGAGTTCTGATTGGGGTTATATCTTGAACATACTTCTCTTTCACAACAAATCCGTCAATTTTTAGAAACCTTCAGAATACCACTTCCAAACTATTACCTTCATGAGAAATCAATATATTATTTCCATCAAGGCTAAATTCAAATTCTGGAAATTTATCAGGATCAAGTCATAAAATTTGTTTGATTTTTTCCGTGTCTATTTTTTCTTGATCTTCTACTCAACTTTCTTCTTCACTCTCTTCTACCTCAAGAGATTTAAGAAAGTTTTTAAACTGATCATCCCCCACCGGACTACCATGGTCATCAACAAATCTTCATTTCTCATCAATGAAAACAAGATAATCTTTACCATTTACAATGATTGTCACCTGCAAAAAGGCACCATCAGCTGCTTTTTCCAAAGCACGAACTTCGATCGGAGTTTCTTTCTCTAAGACAATAACAATATCTGTCATTTCCTCACTTGCATCTGATTTAAATTTCAGATACTCGCCAAACTCAAAATATTCACCATCAAAAATCAAAGAAGTAGCTCCTTCCGGAAAGTCATCAGCTAGTTCCGCTGTTTTCTTTTCTGCAACTTTCCTTTTTAGTTCTTCTGTATCAGCTAGAGCAGTTCCTTCCAAAATCCAGACAAATCCTTCCGGATTCGCCGGAGTCTTCGCAACAGAACGATATTCAACCTCGTATCCTCCCAAAGTTCCTTTGAAAGAATCCAGTTTTTGCTCTACCGGAATAAAACCTCACACACCAAGTGCTTCTGTTCTCTTTCTTAGAACCGATTCATAATTATTCTGATGTTTAGGCAATTCTCCAATCTTTTTTAAATGTGTATATCCACTACTTAAAATCACTTCCAAAACAGTGCGCGATTTTGTTGCCTGATCTCGGGATTCCCAGTGTTTATAGCCCAAGTAAGGTGAATCTACCTCCCCTTCCGGCATGCTTGTTTCAAAGAAAAAACCGACAGCTTCACTAAAAACCGGATAATCAATTCCGCCTTTTTGAAAAGTAGCTGCAAAATTCGGTTTACTGCGAATTTTTTCATAAAAACTTCTTTTCACATCCAAAGTCTTAGTCTCATCATTCGCCCTTACATTTTCAGGATCAAGCATTTCTTCTAAGCGGGTTTCTGAGAGCATCGTCAGCGTTAACATCATTTTTTCTCTTTTTTCAGGATTATCATAGCTTTCAGAAAAGCGAAAAATCGCATTACTTGCATCCAAGCTCAACATTTTTGCGATTTGATCTTTTGCATCTCCTGTCAATCCAGCCGTCTTTTCATGGATAAAATCAACAATCCCCTGGTCTCCATCACTCATCGCACGCGTCAAAATCTCTCCTGCAATACCTGTCAGAGCAAGCCCTCCGAGAATTTTTCCTCCACCCTTTGATTTGGCAATCATCAAAACCGCCAAAATCAATCCTCCTGCTTGCACGGGTAAAGGTAGATCTTTGAGAGCATCCATGAGTTTTTCACTCAAAACCGGTTTATAAGTCGACATTTCTTTAGCTAATGCAGCTACACTGTCATGAGTTTGGTTAAGTTTTGTTTGTTCTTCTGTCGCAAGTTCGATCATACTCTTGGCAAACTGTGCTTCATGTGGATTTTCTCTATTATAGTGTAAGAAAAATTGTCCCAAAGGTGTTTGCAAAAACTGATTTCTAGAAGCTTGTTGTTGATCAAAATGGCGACTGTTTTCTATATTTTGCTCCAGTTCTTCCAGACTTGCTATTCCTCCCCCTCCCTTTTTTAATCAATCAATTTCTGCCCTTGTCTTGTCAATTTTTCCTTTTGTTTCATCCAATTTTGTTTGTTTGTTCTCAATATCTGCTTGCAATTTAGTGTAAGGATCATCTTTAGAATCTAGTGCAAGTATTTTGAGATTATTTTCTGAAGCATCTTTTACTCTTTCTTTTAAACGTTCCGCAATTACCAACATTTTTGCCGTTGTTGGATCTGCCTGATAATCAGTCATCTCAGGTGCTTTCTTTGATTCATTGTATTCATCACGCCCTTTTTGTAACAAAACACCAATCTGGTCAGCATATGCATCTCCAAAACCGGCTTTTGCTTTCAAATCTTCTACAAAGGCTGTCTTGAGTTTCTGAAAAGTTGCTTCATCTGCATCAGTGCGAATTACACCGACTACGAGTTGATCCAAGAGGTTGCCTTGGCTAGGTAGATATTTTGACTTTTCTTTGACACCGAAGATTGTTCTCCAGAGTAGATCACGAAAAACAAATTTAAATAGTTTCGTTAAGTTTGTATCATCCAGATCGGCATAATCTTCCATACCTTCTTCCAAAACCGCTATCGCCATCCTATTTTTGAAGATTTGGGCGATTTCTGTACGTACTCCCATTTCGGCTTCAAGAAATTTTTCCCACTTGTCTCGACGGCGTTTGTCCAACTCCGCCTTACGATAGGAAGACTCCAATTCTTGTAATTCCAATATTTTGTTTTCAATACGAAGCAGTTCAGCTTCTTTCACATTACCTTTTGCCAAAAACTCTTTCTCCAAAGCAAATAAATCCGCTAAAGCTTTTTTAGCTTCTGCTAAATTTTCCGCATCTGTTTTTAAAGCTTTTTCCAGGTTGTCCAGTTCTGTTTCTTTGGCTTTGATTTCGCTTTTTCTCTGGCTGTAGGCCTCTTGAGATTTCAAATATTGCTCCACGATTTCAGCTCTCTCTGCTGGTGAAAGTTTGTTGTTTTGATCCAATTCCTGCAAAAATTTCTGAATTGCCTCGGGGGTAATTCCTTTGGGGAAATTTTGCTTTTCATTGCGGAAAGATTGCATGAAAAGTTGAAGTTGCTCTTTTCAGAATGCATTCGGATTTGTCAATAAACATTCAAAAAAAGCTAAAGCAATAATTTCTTGATTATTCGCTGCAAGATCTTGCAAACCGACAACTTCGTTCCCTTTGAGATCCACTATCTGCCACTTTCCTCCTGCATTTTGAATTTCATATTCTTGCGGTTTTTGGCGCGTAACTTGTAGCAGAATAACTTGCATGGCTTGAACTTTGTGTTCCTTGATTAGGTCAGCCAAAAACTCATCAGGAGATCTCCAGATTTTACCTTCTTTGCCTCATCTGATAGTACTTATCAAAAGATCACCTTGAGCAGATACTTCATAATAAAGCTGCGTCGCCTTATTCGTCAGGCCATTGAGAAGCTTCCCTCCGCCAAGACCTTCTGCCAAGCCCATAGCTGTACCTGCCACAATTTCCATTGCTTTTTTTGGAATCCAAACGGCAGCTTCACCAATGAAACGACCGGCATCAGTTGCCAAGCCAAAATCAATTTTGAAATCCTGTTTTAAAAGACCCTGTAACCTATCCAGTTCTGCCTTTTTTACAGGATCAAATTCTTCTCACTCTTTCAGTTTACTCTGCTCATCTTTGAGTTTATTGTAGGCTTCCAAATTCTTCTTTGCCTTTTCCCATTTGTCTTTTTTCTCATTTATTTCTGAATCTATTGATTCAAAAGCATTTACCGAAGATAACAGAGTTTCACGTGTTGCCTCAGATTCCTTAGGATCAAATCAAACACCAGGTAAGCTGTTAGGTAGATTATAAACAACCCGAACCTCTCACCACATTCAAACACAAGCATATCCTTGCAAGATATCATTTTGCATTTTTCCTGTTCCATTTCCGCCGAAAATGTCCGGAGATTTTTTCATTTTAAATTAATTAATACTTACCGTGCCAAAAAGAAAGATTACCCGAGTTTACACTTAATGCTTGCAATTGTTTAATCGCTTCTTCTATGGTTTTTCCTTTAAAATATTTTGCTAACTCTTTCTTTTTTTCGGTATGACTTTTCCACTTTGCACTTCCAAATTCACAAGGCAGACCGATTCCACAAGTTGTTAATTGGAAAACCGCATCCCACAAAGATTCTACTTTTTCTTTTCCGACAATATTAGCAACGAAGTTATCAAAATGTCACTTGCTTACACCTTCAACAGTTAGTTCTCCTCCTACAAAATTCGCTGCTTCGTTAAGAATCACTTCTGCCGGTTTGAGCGCTACATAGGCGGGTATTGAAGCCAGCCTAAAGGGAAACTTACAAAATCTATTCACTAATCCTGTTAAGCCTTTTTTATTTTTTGCCTCAGCCTGCATCCAGCTTAGTGTTTTTCCTGATAAGTTCCCTAGCCATTTGGCAGGATAGTGTGCAGAAACTTTCATTGCGCCATATCCCATCGATCCAAGCGCATCCAAAGTTGATTTAGTATATTTCATTAATCCTTCGGCATTATCATCGGCAAGTTGTCACATCACATCCAGAAGCTTCTGACCTCCTCTGCTCCACAAAGATTGATGAAAGCTATCCGTAGGATTTCCGAATGCGTTTTGGAGGGTGCGTGCGTGGTTTAAACTATGAAATGTTGCTACCTGTTCTCTTTTTTTGAGTAGGTTTGGGTTTCCTGCAAACATGAATTCAATATATTTTTGTTCTTGTCCCGCATTTTGGAAAGCGCCGAAACCTTGATGTAACTTGCGCAAACGAGCCACTTTTTTGTTCTCGTGGAAAGCTCTGATATTTTTTGCCGTGGGATCTCTCCTGACTTCTACCAGTAAGGGCTGAACTTGTGGATCAGCATATAATTCATCAAGATAATCAGAAATCATTCACTCTTGCCTTTGGATTTTTTGCATGATTTCTTCATTCACATCAGCATCAATATTTTCAAAAACCACTTGTTGATAATCCGCACGAGCTTCAGCGATTTCTTGGTCAAGTTTCTCTCTTTCTTCTTGTGACCATTTGGGATTCAGTAATTTATTGGCAAGTTTTCGTTGCTTGACAGCTAAAGCATCGTATTTTTCGGTTATTTCATTTTGAACTTCCGACAAGCTTTTTTCTCCATCAATTTTGAGATTTTCTTTGATTTTTGCAATATTGTCTTCCAGATCTTGGATAGTTTTCAAATCAGGATTATTCTCTAAAATATCATCCACTCCTCATGTTTTGTGGGTTTCTTCCAAAGCATCAACTTGTATTTTTAAAACTTCAAAAGCGCTGGATGCGACGCTAACAGTCTGGTCATCTTCAGCTTTTACTATTGATTTTTTAAGCTCTGATTCATCTCTTAAAATCGCATTTCGCTTTGTCTCTAAGGTTGATAAATCCGTATCCAAACCTGAAATTTTACCATCAATTTCAGCTTTTTGATCTTCAAAACCAGAAATATCTCGCTCCAAATCTTTTTTTTCTCTCACAAAATCTTGTTTAATCATCTTCTTCCTATCTGCATGTTGCTGATCTTTCCATTCGAGCTCATCATTCAGAGACTTTAATTTTCATTTAATTTTTTCTATCGCTCGATCCCTTTCAGCTTTGAGAGCATCTTGATCTTTTTTTTCATCAGCTTCCTCTATCCTAGTCCTATAACTTTCTTCATATTCTTCTTTTTTTTGAGTTAATTCATCTTTTTCTGTACTTATCTTTTTCTTTCCTACTTCATATTCTGAAGTTATTTCAAAAATTTGATTTTTCTCTTTTTCGGGCAATCCTTCTATTTCTCTCTGATTTTCTTTTATTTTTAAATCTAATTGATTCTTCTTTGCTTCCAGAGCTTTTTTTTCTCAAGGAATTTGGTCAATTTTGGATTCAATTCTAATCCTATCATTTTTCTTATCAGAAAGATCTCATCTCAGCCTGCTCAGTTTGCCTTCTTGCTTAGTTTTTAAGGTGGAAATTTCATCTGTTTGTTTTTCTATATGACCTCTTGTCAGTTTGATCAGTCACTCAGTATCCAAATTGGACAAATTTCCAACAAATCATGCTTTTTTCAAGGTTTCTTTTAGTTGCGTTATTTGCTTTTTTTCGGTTGTTTCAGTCTCTGCCCCCTTTTCTTTAATTTTAATCCGTCTTTTTAAAGCATCAATAACTTTACGACTATCAACAACAAACCCGGCAAGGTCTTTTGTTTCCCATCTGTCTAAATGTCTGGTTGCAACTAGGTCACCCATAATTGCCGTAAACTTGTTATCGTCAAATCAATCCAAGGTAGCATCAATATTGACACTCAAACTATGCTCATTATAAAGTTCTGACAATTTTCACCATTGTTTTCTTAAGTCCAAAATCCCGCTGCTAAACTGACCATCTTCATCAGCTCTTTCCAGTAAACTTCGCTCTATTTCTTCCTTAAAAATCCCCTTCACCGAACGAATCGGTAACTTAAACATATCTACAGGTGTTTCCACTGTCTCAGGATTTTTTCTAACCCCTTCACTTTCCACAACTTTTAAGACCTTAATAAATCTTCCGATTCCGTCTATTTGCAGATCATCTATTTGCTGTCGTGTTTTCTGAGAAACCTCTTTTAAGTTATTTCTTAGTTTTTCCACTCTTTCTTCAAGACGTTCTCATTCTCATTTTTCCTTCAGATTATCTGATAAACTAGAAACTTTTTTTGTGAACTCGCCTAGCAAATCAAAATTCACCTTCTTGAGAATATTATCCAACTGTCCCGTCTTGTCAGGTCCGGACAACATTTCCAAAAAAACATCCATACCCTCAAGCCCTTCAAGTAATTTTTTGATCTTCAGGCGCATAGGTTCAGACACCTTTTTGATTTCAGCTTGAAGTGCTTTTATAGACTGGTCAATTTCAACCCTTTTTCACTCAATCGCAACTTGAATCTGTTCAAGTTTCTGTTGTTCTTCAGCGAGCCGTTCATTTCTGTCTTTAGTTTGGACTGCCACTTTGATAGATAAAAATTAGTTTTAAATAATCGTTTATTGTTCCTTATTTGCAGAACTTTTTTTGAGCCAATTCAGACTGGAGGTGACTTTCTTTTTAAAAAATTTTCTTACTCCACCAAAAGAGAGTTTAGATTCTTTCTTTGGTTCAGGCATTCCTTCCGAAACTTTATTCCTTGTTTCGAGGATTTCTTTCATTGTTTCCACGTCTGCTTCGTATTCGTCAGCAAGTCTGTGCAGATCTTCTTTTTCTGCCTTTAGCTTCTCTAATTCTGCTTCAAATTTCACCTGCCACTCACTCACTTTTTTAGCACCACCTTCTTCTCCTCTGATTGGGATTTCTTTATCACCCTCATTCCTGTTAATAAAAAATTGCAATTTAGTCATATGAACTGCAATATCTTCTTGCCTATATGTTACTTTTTCTAAAGCTTTTAAAATATCCGCTCTGGTCGGAGCAAGAAATTCCCCAAATTTAAGAATTTCTGCATTCAGATCTGTAACTTTCTCATCTAATTCAGGTAAAATTTTCTCTCTCAAGTTTTGAGCATTTCTTTCCGGTTGATGAAATTTTTCTTCCACTTCAATCGGAACTTGCTCAAAGTCATCTAAGTCAACCTTACACTTACCCTTAATTTCGGCATATTGCTTTTTTAAACTATCTCGATTGGATTTTAGAGTTGTGAGACGCTCTTGCAAACTTGCATCATGCTGCTCAGCATCTTCTTCAATCTTCAAAATACTCTCATCAAGCAACTCAAAACTAGTATCAATAAAACTAATTAGATGAGTTGTATATTCAATATTTTCATTGACATTATCAGCTTTCTCTACTAGTTCCGTAATACTTTTATTAATTTCCTCCATCATAGATTCTAGACCTCCCTCTGCGTCTTTTGATTCCTGTGAAGCGGGAAGATTAAAGACTAAATCAGTTTCTTCAGCAGCTTGACCCGTAATTTCCCCAATTTCTGCAGAAGGTTCCTGATCTGGAGGAGTTTCAGATTGATTTACCTGAGTCGCCTCAAGATCTTCACCAAGATTCCCTTTTTCTTGCTCATTGAACAAGAGTCGGTTTGTTCAAAAAAGAGTAATTTTCTGTGGTCCGATGTTTTTTAGTAGAGTTTGCATTGTAAAAGTGTTTTAAGAATTAATTATTTGTTAATTGTGTTAAAAATTTTAAGTTTTATTTATTTCAATATTTTTCTAAGAATTCATTTAGTCTAGTGTCGCCTGCCTCCTGATTTTTCGCCTCTAGCAATTCAGTCATAACATCTTTTCTAAAAAGGGTCTTTTCTAAGCCTGTCAGTTCATCATTTTTTGCTGCTGCCTCCATTATTTTACCTATTAAATTTTTCGCAGTTTTATTTACTTTGTTTTGCTTTCTGGCAATTTCCAATAAAGCTTCGATTTGAGTAGTTGAGATCTTCTCAAAATTTATCAACCTTGAATCTTCCTCTCCCACCAAGTCAACAAAAGCTTGTATTAGCGTTGCTCTATCTCAATCATCTACAATCTCATGAAGTTCAATCACTTCTTCATCTCCTAGCATAACAATTTTATTTTCTCCTAATTTACCTTCATTGATTTCAGACATTTCTTTTTTTTACAAAATAAATTTTTGAATAATTCGTAATTTTTCGATTCAATTTATTTTAAATCCTAGTATTTTAGCAAAAAAATCACCAAAAAGCAAGAGAAAGAAAATGGCACTGTTGCAAAAACCTGTGTCTGTCATTTGTATTTTCTAAAATAAAAGAGTATTTTCAGTAGTTTATACAATG
>JANQMV010000031.1 GCA_028279865.1 Candidatus Altimarinota bacterium
GCCAAAAAAAGGCTTGCTTTCTTTTTTTTATATGTTAAAGTACAGAACCTAAAAAATTAAAAAATAATTAAAAATGTGCTAAGGTTAAAACACTTATCCTTAATACAAAGAGAAAAAGCATTGCCACAAGAAACTTTATAAAAAATATTAAAAAACTTAATGCCTAATTTTATTTTCTAAATTGAAAGAAAAAAAATGGAGACTAGAACAACGAAAATTGAGGCGCAAAAAGGTGAGGAAATATTGAAAGGCAAGAAGATTCTTGTTGTTGAGGATGATGCAGCAATTAGGAGACTTTTAATAGCCGCCATCGGAAAGTTTGAAGGTACTGCAAAAGCCGTAAAAGGAGCAAAAGAAGCTCTAAAGACTTTAGAACAGGATTCTTCTTTTGACCTAATTCTGACAGACTGCGTGATGCCTGATATGTCCGGACAAGAGTTCACAGAAAAGATTACAAAAGCAATGCCAAAAATACCAGTTATCGGAATGTCCGGCTACACAACTGGTGGTACCGAATGCTTTGAAACTTTTTTACAAAAACCAATAGAACTTAAAGACTTGAGGACAGCACTAGTAAATGCTCTGCAGCAATCAGAACAAGAAGAAAGCACACAGGCCTTAGCTAATTTAGAGGGTAAAAAAATTCTCTGTGCAGTTCAAGAAAAAATTATACCTGAGATTATTAAAGGAGTTTTAGAAAAAATTAACTGTGTCGTTGACTCAGTAGGGTCAGGTAAAGAAGGTCTTGATTTGATCAAAAATTCTCCAGATGATTATGATCTGATCGTTGCAAGCTTCAAGGGAGAAACAAAAGATAAAATAAGGGGAATAACAAACATAATTCAAATTTCACCAAACCTTCGTGCCATTCTCACCACAGGAAATAGTTGCATTGACAAACGAAAATTGGAAAAAGCCGGATGCGCAGGTGTAATAACAACTCCTCCAAAAACTGATGCTCTTATCAAACTTTTGAGCGAAGTTAATTTTGAACAAAAAGAAGTAATGGCTAGCTAGTTTTCTTGGAATTCAAACAAATCTAGCACAGAAGAGTTGAGGGAATGTTAAAGCAAACCCGTCTTTTCCTAAAACGCTGGTAAGAAAAAATGTAATGATTTTTCCTTCTGAATAATTTTGATCAAAACCTTCGTTTCCGGATCAATCATTTTTTAAAATTTCAATTTCTTTTTTTGTTAAAAAGCGCCATTTTCCTCTTGCAACATCTGCAAATGCCAAATCTTTAATTTTTACTCTCTCCAATTCCAAAACCGGAAAACCAACCTTACGACAGATTCGCCGAATTTGTCTGTTTTTACCTTCTGTTAAAGTTATTAAAAAAGTATTTCCGGACAAACGCTTGATTTTCGTCGGATTGGTTTTCTCTCCCCACAACTTAACTCCCTCCCGTAGTTTTGCCAAAGATCCCTCAGTGATTTTTCCTTGCACTCGCACTTGATATTCCTTAGCTTTTTCAAACTTTGGATGCGTTAGCTTATAGGTTAAATCACCGTCATTTGTCATCAAAAGCAAGCCCGCAGTATCCTTATCCAAACGTCCGACAGGGTAAATACGCTCGGGAATATCAACCAAATCAGTCACAATTTTTTTCTCATACTCGGTTCGGTGGCAAGTCGTAACATAACCGGTAGGCTTGTTTAAAATTACATAAACAAGTTTCTCTTTTCTCTTTTGCAAAGCTTGCCGATTCACTTCAATCGCATCCCGATCAGGATCAATCTTCACCCCCATTTCTACAATTGTCTTTCCATTCACTTTTACCAAACCATCAGCAATAAGCTTCTCACTTTCGCGGCGAGAAGCAATGCCTTGATGTGCTAAGTACTTTTGCAAACGCATTATTTCGCCCATCCTTTAAGCAATTCTTTACCTTCACCCGTCATACGAGTTGCTACAACATCAATAATCAAACCGTAGATACCACCAATGATAATTGTCGACCAAAAAATCATCTTCATTTCTTCAGCAGCTATCTCCGGATTCATAAAAGCACCAATCGCAATGTCAATACTAACAATCATCCCAATCATCAAACCTCTCAACCAAGGACTATATCTGAAGCCAAGAATAGCATGCCAGTTGAACGCTCCAATCACGGTAATAAAGAAGCCGATCAAAAGTCGATTATACAAAAGCACCCACATAAGCGGAGTTCCCCAGATAGATTCTTCACTCGCACTGTCAGCTAAGTAAACACAAAGCAGCCCAAAGAGGAGTCCCATGATGATACAAACTGTTTTTCTTTGTATGAGTTTATTCTTGAAAATTTGCATGACAATTGGATTTAAAGAATATTAATTTGTTTCAAACTATCAAACATTTTGGGCTTTTACAAATTTTTTAATAATCCGAACTTTTACTTTTTTTGTTATAATAAAAGCAAACTTAAATCAATTTAAATGTTGGAAATACGCAAGGTCAGGAAAACCGATAAATTGCCTGATTGGTTTGAAACAAAAAGATGGAAAAATGCAAAAACACAGGAATATTTAGATGAAATTGAAAATTTTTATGCGATTTTTGACAAAGAAAAAATGGTCGGAGCAGCTCAAATTGTTTTTCGCGCTTATACGAATAAATGCCACCTAGGCAGTCTCTACATTGACAAAACGTATCGAGGAAAAAAGCTGGGGCAAAAGCTCCTTCTCGAGCTGCTTAAAAGCGCAAAATCAAAAAAAGTATATCTGGATACTTCCAAAAAACATTTAATCAGCTATTACAAAGAGCTTGGTTTTCAGGAAATAAAAGCTGAATTAGGAGACCTGAAACAAGAGCTCAAAATCAGGCATCCCGAAAAAGATGTCAGTAAACAAATCTTTATGGTTTGCAATTTAGAAATTTTTGCAAAAGATTAAACTCACTTTATAATTTGTGAGCTATCTTGTATTTAAACTTTAACCAACCATAATATGCCGACAAAAGAAGAATTTATTGAAAAACTCAATACCGCCCTCGAATGGGAATACGCTGCCGCTGTTCAATACGTCCAACATGCCGCGGTCATCACCGGACCTGAATATGATGCGATCGGAGAAGAATTGGTTGTCCATGCCAATGAAGAGCTCACTCACGCTGTTCAGGTTTCAACGATCATTTCTGATTTGGGAGGAATCCCAAGCGTGGAAGTGGAAGAACGTAAGATTTCGGAAGATTCAAAACAAATGCTTGAGCAGGATCTCGCCGGAGAAGAGCACGCGATCGAAATGTACAAGGAATTAATCGGCATCGCCGAAAAACTCGGTGAATACGGAAGCCGTCGTGTTTTGGAAGATATTTTAATGCAGGAAGAAGAACATCGCAGAGATTTGATGGGGTCTTTGGGAATGTAGAGATATTTTAAAATATTCTAATCTACAAAAAGTGTCACCCTGAGCTTAAGTTCAGGGTGGCTTCTCTTGCTTAGTGTCATACTGAAAGGCTTAGCTATAAAATTAATCTGATTCGTGATAGCGAATCACTTCAAAACGTTCTAGGAAGATTTGATCTCTTTGCAGATCGATTCCTCCTTTTTGTGCTGCGATACTGACTTGATAATCCACATCTTCCACTCCCGGTAAATCCGGTAAAAGCAATCCAGAACGACCATCTTCAGTGCGCACAATTACTCCATATTTTTTCGCATCCAAATCATCCAGAGAATCTACTCCTTCCGGATCAGTTAAAACATCCACGGAAATTGCCAAATCTTCTAATTCTTTAAATTGAACAGGATTAAAACGCGAATCTCTCGTTGCTGCTGAAATCGCGTTTTGTCTGATTTCTTCTGCGACAGAGTCTGTGGTTGGCATGATTGTTCCAATGCAGCCGCGTAAAGTATTATCTGTTTTATTATGCAAACTTACAAAGACACCTGCTTTTTTATTTTTTAACTCAGGGTAATTATCTAATGGAGACTTTGTGTCCTTTTTTAAGTATTTTTCTAAAGTTTCGCGAGCGAGTTTTGTGTAAGAATTAGACATAGGTGTTTTTTAATACTGCGAAAAAAATATAGTCTAAAGCTAAGAATTATACAAAATTTTCGCAAAAAGATGTAAAAACAGCATATTGACAATTTTAATAAAATAATGTTTAATTAAGAAAGTGAATTTTATCTAAATTTTAGTCTCATACTTAGTTGAAAATGGAATCAAATAAATTTCTATCAAAAGATCAAATAGAAAAGGAAATTGGAAAAATTGCCCCAGAATCAAGTATTCCACAAAATGACTTAGAAAAATTAAAAACACAGCAAGATTTAACCAAGAATGATCTTCTTTTCGTTTTAGACAAGCTGTCCAGTTTACAGAATGATCTATCAAAAGCTTTAGAGATAGGGCTAATCACACAGAAAGAAGTTACAGAAATTTATGAAAATGGTAGTTTGGAATATAAATTGGAAATGCAAGATAGAATCAATGACTACTTAGGCATTATTGATGAGCTTGAAAAGCATAACTTTATGTTAGAGGAAGCTGATAAAATCACTAAGAGTCGTGGAGTAATTGAGCAGAAGCACGTTAAATTAAAAGAGATAAGAGAGAAAAGCACTGTTTCAAAAAATGTGTCTGTCATTTGTGATTAAGGTTATTGTGTAGGCAATAACTAACCAATCTAAAGATGTCGAAGCAAAAATGTCCAA
>JANQMV010000033.1 GCA_028279865.1 Candidatus Altimarinota bacterium
TCAGATCCGGTTACAACTACCGAAGTGTTACCTCCCCCTGTGGAAATATTTCTTCTGGTCCCACTCCATCCGCTCCAATCACGCCATGGTCCCACCCAACTGCTAAGTCGTCCCCAAGTTCCTGATCTCCAGCCAATATTAATGTTTATCCTTCTTGCGTTTGCAATTTCTTCAAAAACAAAGGTAAAAAGAAGTATGATTGCAGTAAATGTGACTATCTTTTTCTTGCTTAGCATTTCGAAAAAATTAAGAGATAAAAACCTAAAGTCAATTTTAACGAACGTTGCTGAGAAGTAAACAAGATTGAGTTTCTTAAATAAAATATTCGTTTTATAATAAAATAAAGATTGAGCTAAAAGTAAATATGCACAAACAAAAAGAGCTACGTTTAATGATACAAAACATAGCGCTTAAAACTAAAGAAGAAACACTTATTCTTTCTAGAAAGGGAAGAAAGAGTAATTGGTTAATGGATCTTCGAGAAGTTTTACTTGACTCTTCTGCTTTGGATTTGGTTACAGATTTGTTCTGGGAGAAAATGTCTGTGTATTTCCCTTTTCAAATAGCGGGAGAAGAGCTTTCCTCTGTGCCGCTAATAGCCGCATTATTGCAGAAAGGTGAGCAAAAAGGATTTTCTACAAATGGTTTGATTATTCGTAAAGAACGCAAAAAGTCTGGTTTATGCAAAAAAATTGAAGGAGAATTAAAAAACTTACCAATTCTTTTGGTTGATGATTTAACCAATGGAGCTAGTGCCTTTTTAAACATGTACGAAACTTTGAAAATGGAAGGCAGAAGCGTTGATTATTTTTTTACAATCGTAGACTTTGAGAATCCTAAAGGTAAGGAGCTAATTCGAGAGAAAAGTGTAAAATATTTTTCTTTATTCAAGCTCTCTGATTTTGGACTTTCTTTAAACAAAGCAAAAAAGAAAAAAAGCAGATTACGCTACTTCGAAGCTAAAAGAAAAATGAATACCTCTTTTTCTAATCCTGACTTTTTTTACCAAAATATTTATGATGGCTTTATTCGCAAAAAACCGGAAAAATATTTATTTCTGACTGAAAATGCTTCCCTGATTAGCCTGAATCTTACAAAGAAAAAAAATGAATTACTTTATGATTCAAAAATTTCTTTACCACAGATTAAGAAGACCAACTTAATTTTTGACCAAAAGAAAAAAAATGCTTATTTCTTCATCGGCAGCTCCGAGCTGGCTTGTTTTTCTTTCTCAGAAAAGCAGATAAAATGGTCAATTGGCATAAACAATTTAAGAGGAAAAATCCAAGAATCGGCAAATTTCTTAGTTTATTCGGAAGAAAAAGGAGAAGAAAAAAAACTAAGTTTAAAAGTAATCAAAAAAAATAATGCCGAATTATTCTTCGAAAAACATTTCACCGGTGAAGTTTCTTATTTTATCGTCCAAGAAATGCTTTTTATCTACGACTCTACCGAATTAACGACACTAAATTTCAATAATTTGCTTGAAGAAACTCTTTTAAAAACAAAGGAAAAAGGTCTGAAACTCCTAGGTGTTCGCAGCAATGGAGAGAAGATCTTTATGCAAGCAAAAAACAGAATTTTGATTTATAACATTGATCAGCAAATTATTTTTGATGAAGAGTTTGCTTTTATAAAAAGTTTTTTTATCGACGATGAAATACTTTGTCTAACTACTTTAGAAAAACAATTTTTCCTTTATAAAAACAATGAATTAGAAAAAAAACTTCTCCTTCCTACAGCACAGGTAAATAAATTTTATAGAAAAAATGAATGTTTGTATTTTTCTTCAGACTATGGGATATTTTTGATCGAATTAAATTCTTTAAAGAAATTTTGTATTCTCAGAACAGTTGAAAAAATAATTTCATTTCAAATTGTTTCTGATTCTGAAATAATTGTCCATTTGGCGGGTAATCAACTTTCATATTTTACTTTTCATGAAGCAGAATCCTCCTCAACATACAATTAAAAGTGTGCATATTGTACCTTCATACAAATGTAACTTAAGTTGTAGTTATTGTTACGCAAAAAAATATGTCGCAGAATATCCTGATTTAACCTGGGAACAATTTTTAGAACTTGTTGACATGCTGCTTACAGAAAACATTCGAGATGTTAGCTTTATCGGAGGAGAACCTTCGATCTGGCCCTACATAGACAAAGCAATTGCTCTTTTGAAATCTATGGGAGTGAAGGTCGGATTACTAACCAATGCCGTTGTGCACACTAAAGCCTTGCCTTACTTTGTCACTGTAAACGCAAATAATATTGTAGGTGACCTTGAAAAAAAAATAACCGAAAACTTGCAGTGGTATCGAAAAAATAAAGTCTCTGTTTGTTTGAGGTTTAATTTATCTAAAGAAGATACAAAAAAGACAACACAGCACAGACTTGATCTAATTCAAAAATATGCTGACACCGTTTCGATTGCTCCTATTGTTCCTTATAAACTAACAAAAGAGCTTGGTGCAGTGATTTACAATTTTGTCAGACAAGTCAAAAAAACTGGTCGAAAAATCAACATCAGCAGAGCTTTACCTATTTGTCTTTTTACTGCAGCTGAATATGACTATCTCAAGAAAAATGCGGGAGTTTATTCTATTTGCGGACCGGGACGTAGGCATGTTGTTTTAAATCCGGATAATTCCATTTTGCCTTGTGTGGATATTAATCATAAGTTTCACTTAGAGTCCGGTCTAAATTCTGCGCAAAAGGATTGCAAAAAACTGGTCAGCGAATTGAAGGGGGTTTATGCGCACGTTGAATGTAAAGATTGTGAGCATTTTAAAATTAGATGCCAAGGAGGCTGTTTTTCCATGCATATAAAAAACAATAAAATTTAGCTTAATGAAAGTAGGAAACAATTTTTACACATCTGCAATTTTTAACTGTAATTATTCATGTAATGACGTATGTAAATTTTGTTTTAACGCAAAAAATTTAAACAAAGGCTCAGAAATTTCTTTGGAAGACGTGAAGGAAAACTATTATTATGTTAAGGGAAAATACAATGTAAAAAAAATTATTATTTCAGGAGGAGAACCCTCTTTGTATTCCTCTTTTTGGGAAATGATGGATTTTTTTTACAACCAAACTGAAGCAGACGTCGTTCCGTCTTTGAATACAAATTCAATTAAATTTTCTAGTAAAAGCGAATATAAGCACCTAGTTGAGCTCCTAAAAAAATCACCCAAAAAGAAAAAACAAATCTCGATTTCCTTTTCAACTGTTTCCAGTCTGAAGAAGCCAAGCCAACGAGAAAAACAAAAGATTGCAGGAGTAGAAAATACGATAAAAGCCGGCTTGAAAAGTATGTCTCGCACATTGGTTGTAATAATTATCACAAAAGATAATTATAAAATTTTACCGGAAATAGCTGATTTTTTGATTAATTTAAATGCAAGATATACAGCTGAATCTGATAATAATCTATGCCTTCAAATCAGAAATCCATATTTTGGCAAACGTGGCGATTCAAATTGGATGGATCAAAAACAAATCAATGCAACCTTAAATTCTACTTTTTCCGAGATTTTGCCTTATCTTAAACAATTCTTAGATAAAATTTTAAAATCTGAAATTAGGCTGAGCCTTAATAATATTCCTCTTTGTGCCTTATTGCCGGTAATGCCTTTGAATAAAATCAAAAGAATTTCCGGAAATAAAGAATCGGTTGAAAGAAGGTTGCCTATTGATTATCAAAGCCTTTTTTCACGTATTAAACCTCGCTTATATATGGGGGATAATCAGTACTATCCTGAATGTAAAAAGTGTAACCTTTACAAGAATTGCTCAAAAATACAGCCTGCTTACTTAGAGCGGGGCTACATAAAAAATTTAACTCCAATAAACTAAAAATTTAATGCCTAAAAAAATTCTTTTTTGCTATTTTTCCCCAGCAAACAAACATTACACGCCTTTAGATTTAGGCTATATTTTAACCTGTGCCAATTTAAATAAGGCAGAATATGATGTTGAATTTTTGCATTTAAATCAAAAAAGCAACAGCTATGGGGAATTTACAAAATCAGCTTACCTTATAAAATCATATTCACCTGACGCTGTTTTTTTCTTTCTGGAAAGCATCGTTTGGAGCAAAGTTTACGCATTGGGAGCAGCTCTGAAAATTATTGATATTTATAATGAGAAATACGGGGCAAGTTCTTTTTTGGGACTACAAAGTTACAAAATACAGGAAAATGAAATCAAAGAAATTTTGGAAACCAAGAAACTTGATTGCGTTGTACGAAAAGATCCTGAAGAGTCTTTTAAACATTTGGGAAAAATTTTGAAAAAAGAAAAAGTTGATGGAGTGTCTTACTACAATGATACGAAGAACAGGGTTATTATTCATGAAGAAAAAAAATCCGAGTCAGAAAAAGATTTAGACTATATCCCTTCTCCTTTTTTAGAGGGAATCTTTGATGATTTTTTAATGCAAGAGCAATTTGATTTAAAGGGGAGACATACTGTCTATATTTGCACAAGTAGAGCCTGTCCTTTTGGTTGTTACTACTGTTATCGTAGCGTGAAATTTGAATCTATGCGTTATTTTTCAGTTCAAAGAGTATTTGATGAAATTGAATATTTGTTTAATAAGTTTAGGATTTTTCGTTTTTTCACGATTGATGATTGTTTTTTAACTTCAAAAAATCGTTTAAAAGAATTTGTAAGTGAATTTAAAAAAAGAAAACAAAAAAATCCCTCACTGAAATACATCAAAATGTTGGTGATGAGTCGTCCTGAACTTTTAGATGAAGAAGCTCTCCAACTAATGCATGAGCTAAATGTATCTTTTATCCAAATAGGTTTGCAAACAATTAATCCTGAATTACAGCATTATATGACCAGAAAAATTGAAATTGATAAATTTAAAGAAATCGCAAAAACTATGCATAAATACGACATGATGCTTAAGTTAGATGTGATTATTGGTTTGCCTGGAGATACGCTAGATTACTTTAAAAAGACCTTGGACTATGCTATTTCTTTACAACCTGGTTGTTTACAAGTTAAGCAAATTTATCATAATCCAAGTACATTGTTTGACCTAGAAAAAAATAAATACGAGATAGAAACCGAAACTAAAAAACGTGATTTTGCAGTTCCGTACGTGCACAAGTCAAAAAATGTCGATCAAGTCTATCAAAAAAAAGCCTACGATTATTTACAAGAAAAAATTCAAGAATTTCCGGAAATAAATTGGAAATGGCTATCTGAGTTTGGTTCTTATTATGACGCATAGAGATAAAATTATTGCAAGAAGATGTATAAAAAGTGAGTATGTCTTCTATGTCAAATAGAAAATTTTGTCAGATGTAAATTTAAGTACTATATTGATAGCAAATTAAGACTTTAAGAAAATACGAAAATGGCAAATATTGATCCCAAAGCAGTTTTTCAAACATTAAGAAAGGTGAAGCTCTCTCAAGATGATTTGAAGAAAGATATTCAAGAATTTGAACACGAAGGAGTTGTCGTTGTGATTAATGGTGAATGTAAAATACTTGATCTAAATTTTGAGAAAGTTAAGAATGATCCTGATTTAGAAAGAAAAATTATTGACACTATAAATTTAGCGATTAGTTCCACTCAAAGGAAGCAAGTTGAAGCTTTACAAAAATTATCTTCATAATTAATTTCCAATATTATGGACAAAAAAATTATTTTTGAAAAAAAACAAAAGGAAGAAAAAAAACATATTCCTGCGATTGCTTTTTTACTTGCAGCTCCTTTAGGTGTTGCTTCAGCTCTTGTTGCTTCCGGCAATTTTGCAGATTTTGCGAATCTCAATGATTTTGCTCTGCGTAACCTTTTTCCGGAAGTCTCAGCAAATGTTACTTTCGAAAACGACGGAGATTGGACTAATGAAGATGGTGCTTATGTGGTAGGAGATTGTGATTGTGATTGTTATGTTCCACCACCGCCACCACCCCCTCCACCACCGCCCCCTCCACCACCGCCACCACCACCACCACGAATA
>JANQMV010000051.1 GCA_028279865.1 Candidatus Altimarinota bacterium
TAAGGGTATTGTTCTCAATGGTTTTTTGGCGCTCCCCAACGGGAACTGGATTGCCTCCAGCCACCAAGGTCTGGCAGCTAAAGGTCGTCATGATCAGCAGCAGCAGCAGAGCTGTAAAAACGTTTTTCATAGATTGTCTCCTTCTTTAAAAATTTATACGTTGGGGGGAGGCTGAATACCATCCCCCCGCACAGCCTATTTTGCAGCGTTGGCTTCTTCGGCGACGCCACGGAGTTCGCCCTGGCGGTCAAACATCAACCGTAACATTTTAGCCATGTTTCCGGCGAGGAAGTTTTTGACTTCCTCTTTGGAGATGGATTTTTCCAGGTCGCCCACACGCAGCGTGACTTTAACCTTACCGGTTGCCGTGTCCAGGGTGGTGATCTCTCTGAGCTCTGTATACCCACGGGACTTCATCACGTAAGAACGTGACAGATCCTGGGGGTCGGGAACGATGGCAACGAGAACATTGTTGCCTTTGACCTTGGCCTGCCAGCGCTTACTTTCGTAAGTGTAACGGGCGAGGATAACGCCGTTGGGCAGGTTCAGAAAACCGGTATCCAGGTTGGCTTCGCCGAAAGTCACGTCGTAAGTGACGGGGCCGTTGCCTTCAAACCAGGTGATAACCTTGTTCAGGTCGGCGGCGCTGACCTGGGCCAGGTTAATGTTTTCCTGGGTCAGGTTTTTCAGCTTGGTGGCCAGACCTCTGTCGAGGATGATCATTTTCCGGTCACTGTTGTGGCGGAGCATTTCGAGCTGCTGCTGCGTCAGCAGGGAAGCATAGGGGCCGTTGACCAAAAACCAGGCCTGATCGGCCAGAACCTTTTCCGTTTCCAGCATGGCTGCCATGGCCTTTTCAAAAGGGAGGGTTTCTCCCTGTTCATTCTTGGCCAGGGTGCCGTCGATGAGGTAATCCATGGTGGGATTGATCTCAAAGATCTGATCGCCGTTGTAGGCCAGGCGACCATTGTCAATGGCCTGCTTGGCTTTTTCAGAACCACCTCTTTCTGACAGGGTGGTTACCAGTGTTTCTGTGGCCGCCTCTCTGAGATCTGCTGCCATTGCCTGGGAAATGAATCCGACAAGCAGCAGGGCCATAATCATTGCCTGAAAGGCTTTTTTGGGGGTACAAATCTGAGTCATGGTGATGTCCTCCTTCTTATTGGGTTGTATAAAGCTTTTGCGCCAGATCAAGCATGTTGAAGCCTGATGTGCCTGGCGCCTTAATGGTTCGCTGGTCAGAAAAACTCTGGCTCAGGGAATACATATTCAGGGGTTTAACAGCTGACTGATCAGCTGCTGTGGCTTTGCCGCCAAGCAAAGCCGAGAGAGAATGCATATTCATTCCTGAGGAATACTTGGCCAGTTTGGTAAGCGCCGTTCTCAGGTCTGTCCGTGTGGTTTCCAGATCAGAACGTGCTGTTCCCAGTTCGTCTGTTCTGGTTTCCAGATCAGAATGTGCTGTTGCCAGTTCGTCTGTTCTGGTTTTCAGATCAGAACGTGCTGTTTCCAGTTCGTCTGTTCTGGTTTTCAGATCAGAACGTGCTGTTTCCAGTTCATTCAGAGCTGCATCTGATTGCGATAACAACTCTTTGACTAAATTGTAAAGCTCAAGGGAATCTTCAGTAAAAACTGTCGAATCAAGCCCTTTGAACCATTCAACTTTTGTCGGATCTGGTTTAAAGTCATCCTCTGCCATTAGTGGTGCTGCGAACACCAGTAGCAGAAGAGATGACACTATTACCAAAAGTCTTGTCATAGGAACCTCCTTTGGCATTCTGCCATTTTGTTGTGGGCAAAATGCCCAAGTTAAAGTCAAATATTGAGACTGCTTTAACTACAAGTTAAAGCAGATAAAAAGATATATATTGTAACAAGTAGAAAGTAGAGCCATTCGCGAAAGTCGCGACTCTAACTTTCTTACACTGTAAAGAGTAATCTGGCTGGTCACGAATTATCGTAAACAGCTCTCTTTCTACTTTCGATGCTGTTAAAGAACCGGATTTATATAAAAAGAAATAAATCGATTACACAAAAAAACAAGCACCTCTTAATGATCCTCCTTGAAATGATTCTTTCTGAGCTTTTGTTGTTTGATCCACAGCTTGTTTTTGCATCATAAAGTGTCTAATTCTTACCCGCTTCATTAAAAGCGAGGAGAGATTCTACCCCAAAAAATAAACTGTGTCAAGCATATTTTAAATTATCACCATAAAAACTCACAAAAATACTTTTGCCTTACAAACCGAACACCTAAGATTGCCTAAGAGTAAACGATTCTATCAAAATTATCAATTACTCCAAATCTTTTAATTTTTTTATTTTGATACTCCATACTCTCTTATACAAACAACTAGCTACAACAATATAGAGTCTTCTCATGTAACTAAATACAACGCAAATATAAAATAAAGACTCTTCCCGTTAAAAGTGCAAGAATGAGAGAGCTTGTATAATTTTATAGATTAAAGTTAGTATAAATTCGCTTGATACCATCCAATTGTTTGCTTGATCCCCTCCTCAAGACCTACCTTGTACTTCCAACCTAACGAATGTAAACGTGAAACATCCAATAATTTTCTTGGCGTACCATCCGGTTTAGACAAATCCCAAGTAATAGAACCTTTAAATCCGACTAGTTTTTGAATTAATTCAGCAAGCTCTTTAATTGAAACATCTTCTCCTGTCCCCACATTAACAAATTCTCCAATCTCCGCGTAATCCTTGTTTTGCATTAAATAAAGCGCAGCATCGACTAAATCATCCGCATGCAAAAATTCTCGCCTCGGCTTACCTGTTCCCCAAACGGAAACCGAATCAACTCCTGATTCTTTTGCTTCCACAAATTTACGAATCAATGCCGGCAACACATGCGAATTTTTTAAATCAAAATTATCATTTTCACCATACAAATTAGTCGGCATCAGAGAAATAAAATTTGTACCGTATTGCTTATTGTAATGTTTACATAATTTAATCGCTGCAATTTTTGCCACGGCATAGGCTTCATTTGTTGACTCCAAAAGACCTGTCAAAAGAGAGGATTCTTCAATCGGTTGCGGAGCCATCTTAGGGTAAATACAAGAAGAGCCCAGATTTAGTAATTTTTTTACTCCTGCTTGGTAAGCAGCATGAATTACGTTTGTCGCAATTACTAAATTATCGTAAATAAATTCGGCCGGATATGTGTTGTTGGCATAAATTCCACCAACCTTTGCCGCAGCCAAAAAAACATATTCGGGTTTTTCTTTTTTAAAAAAACTATCAACTTCAGCTTGATTGCGTAAATCAAGCTCATGCGAAGTTTTGAGTACAAGATTAGTAAAGCCTTCTTTTTCTAATTTTCTGAGCAGCGCAGAACCGACTAGTCCGCGATGTCCCGCTACGTATATTTTCGAACTTTTTTGCATGTTTATTTTTTAATTATTCTTTTACTGTAAACACATCTCTTTTTTTGTCATTCCTGCGAAGGCAGGAATCTAGCCTCTAATTAGTCGATAATACAAATCCTTCCAAAAACTGTTTTTCTCATTTATTAAATTGATTTTCCAATCTCTTTTCCATTTTTTCATTTGCTTTTCTCTTAAAATTGCCTGCTTTATATCTTGATGTTCTTCATAGTAAACTAATTGGTCAATATTGTATTTTGCCGTATGTCCTTTTACTTCTTTACTTTTATGTTGGTAAACTCTTTTTAATAAATCACCTGTTACTCCAATGTATAATTTTTTCTTAATACTCGCTAATATGTAAACATAGTATGTTCTCACAAGAAAAGAAAGATAGTTGTTGTAAAAGTATAACTTGAAAAATTATCATTCTGGATTCCTGCCTTCGCAGGAATGACAAAAAATTTCAGTTATAACAAAAAGTTAAAGTTATAACAAAAAAGAATCCTCCACTACCTTCTTCTCCTAAAAAAACTCATCAAAGTATAAATCGTAATAATTTTATAGTGATTTAAATTGTGCAAAAAAATCGGCCATTTACGACCTTTGGCATATTTTTTGGCCACAGCCAAATCTTGCCTGAATTGTTGTAAAAAACCTCCGCCACTTTTTGAATCCGCATACCAGCGGAAACTTGCTAAATAATTGTTAACAAAATCCCCTTTAAATTTAGCTCCCAATCTGAGCCAATATTCGTAGTCCATCACCAGATGATGATTTTCATCCAAATAGCCAACTTCTTGCATCACTTTTCTGCGCCAGAAAGTTGCCGGTTGTGAAATAAAGTTTTCTTCCAAAAGTTTGTTGTAATTATAATTGCGTAAACGCAAATTTTTGTAAGCAGTGATCCACTTACGGATTTCCCGATCTGCTTTGTCGATAATCTTACACTTACCAAAAGCCCACATCATTTGCGGTTCTCGGGCAAAATATCTGACAACCGTTTCTAAGGCATTGGGCAGATAAACATCATCTGAATTGAGCCAACCGATAATATCTCCTGTTGCCAATTTCAGACCTTTGTTAATCGCATCTGATTGCCCCTTGTCTTTTTCCGACCTCCAAATGAAGTCAATTTTCTTACACTGCACTTCCCATTTCTTAGCCTGTAACAGCTTTGCGTATTTTTCCAAAATTACTTTGGAATTATCTGTTGATCCACCATCCATCACGATATATTCCAGTTCAAACGAACCTTTTTGAGATAAAACAGAAACAAGTGTTTTTTCCAAAAATTCGGCATGATTGAAAGAAGGAGTAATGACTGAAATTTTCATAAGTTTTGATTTTATTTTGTCAGATTGAGATTTTTTATAAACTTAGCGATAAGCGAAAGCATTATACATTTTTATGTAAAACTTCTAAATTTTTTTTGAGTTAAATTTGCCTCTGAGCCTAATCAAAGCTATGATTTAGTCTGAAAACTTGTGCCAAGCTCTTTTTTTTATCCTGATTTTTTGACTTATGCCCGTAAGAAAAAAAATTTCAAAGCAAATTGATCGCTTTTTGCACGATCATCAAGATACAAAAGTTAAAGAAGTTTTAGCCAAACTGAATCTTGAAGAAATTGTCTCGATTATCAATTCTTTTCCGCGCGGTAAAAAGAAAATTTTTCGCTTGCTTGAAGCGAGTGTAGGTGCTGAAGTTGTTTTGCATTTAAATGAATATTCGCGCCATAAAATTCTCAAAATTCTCACTAAAGCCCAAATAAAAACCTTGGTACAGCAAATGGATTCTGATGAAGTCGCAGATTTTGTGAAATATTTCCCTGAGTATAAGCTGCAAACTATTTTAGATGTTCTGCCTCCTGAAATTCTGCCAGAAATTAAAAAGCTCTTGCGCTATGATCCTGAGACTGCCGGAGGCCTCATGCAAACCGAACTTGTCGCTTTACCCAAATCTTTGACAACGACAAGAGCAATCGCTGAAGTACGTAAAATTAAAGATGAAGTCGAAAATATTCATAATATTTATATCGTTGATAAACAGAAAAAATTACTGGGATCGCTTAATCTGGATCAACTCGTCTTTGCCAAACCCCGACAAACACTTGGTCGACTCATGGACAAAAATCCGCTTAAGGTTAATCTCAATGTTGATCAGGAACAAATTGCGCAAATTTTTCGTCAGCACGATATTGTGAGTCTGCCTGTGACAAATACGAAGGGGGTTTTAATGGGTATCATCACTGTTGATGATGTAATTGATGTAATTGAGCAAGAGCACTCGGAAGATATGTACCGTATGGCCGGTGTTCAATCAGAGGAACACATTCACGATCCGGCTTATCTTTCAATGAAGAGAAGAATGCCTTGGCTGCTAGTAAATCTGGCAACTGTTTTTATGATTGCTTCAGTCGTCGGCCTGTTTCAAAGTACCATTCAAAGCCTGGCGATTTTAGCTGTTTATATGCCTGTGGTTGCCGGTCTGGGAGGAAATGCCGCAACGCAAGGTGTGACTATTATGGTGCGTGGTATGGCTTTGGGAGAACTAAATGTGGCGGAAGTCAGGGGAGTAATTTTCAAAGAAATTCTTGTTGGCTTAAGCAATGGTTTGGCTATGGGTCTTTTAGTCGGAATTGTTGCTTCATTTTTTAATCAAAATCCCCTGCTGGGTTTTGTTGTCGGTTTGGCAATTTGGATTAATTTAATTTTGGCTGGTTTTTTGAGCGCGGTCATTCCTTTTACTTTGAAAAAAATTAATGTTGATCCTGCTTTGGCTTCCAGTATTTTAATCACTGCCATCACCGATAGTTTCGGCTTTTTTATTTTTCTGACTTTGGCGACAATGATCATGCTTTAGTCAGACGAAAATCAGATTTGAGCTGGAGCAATCTCTCTGAGTTGCTCATTGTATTTGAAGATTGAGATAATATTGATATATTAAGGCTAAATGAATAAGCTAAAGTAAGTATTAGATGGAGTGAAATATAGGTAATGCTAACATTCTTTTGATAACTGCTGGCTTCGACTACGCTTAGCCAGCAGTTATCTCAGCGGATTCAATAATTCCCTGAGCTGAGCCGAAGGAAAACTCTAACATTCTAAAGTCTAATCTCTAAAATATAGTGAACATTCTTGGAATTGAAACATCGTGCGATGAAACAGCCGTTGCCATTGTCCAAGATGGCAAAACCGTCTTAATCAATCTAATTGCCTCATCGATTGCTAAACATCAAAAATATGGTGGTATTGTGCCTGAAATTGCGGCACGTGATCAAATTAAACAGATTATTCCGTTAATTCGCACCGCCCTTCAAGAAACAGGGTTAAACTGGGGCAAAATAGATAAAATTGCTGTTACGGAAAAGCCCGGACTCATTTCCTCTTTATTGGTAGGAATTAACACAGCGCAAACTTTAGCTTGGCTGAAGCAAAAACCTTTGCTTAAAATTGATCATGTCAAAGGGCACATTTATGCCAACTGGCTGGAGCAGCAAAATAAAATTCAATTTCCGATCATGATTTTGACTGTCTCAGGCGGACACAATGAAATGATGCTCATGCATGCTCATGATAATTTTGAGCTCATCGGAGAAACTCTGGACGATGCTGCGGGAGAAGCTTTTGATAAAGTTGCCAAAATGCTGGGACTCGGCTATCCGGGCGGACCTGTGGTAAGTAAATTGGCGGAAAAAGGTAATCCACAAGCTTTTAAATTTCCACGTTCTTTAAATCAAAATGATAATTTCAATTTTAGTTTTTCCGGTTTAAAAACAGCTGTTTTATACACCTTACGTGACATCACAAAGCAGGCATTATCATCCAGACAGCTAAAGCAGTCTGTTCAAAAATATGAACAACATGCTTTAGCTTGTTGTAGTCAACAAACTTTGAGCAAACAAACAAAAGCTGATCTTTGTGCTTCTTTTCAAGCAGCTGTTTGTGATAGCTTGAGCAAAAAGCTAGTCAAAGCCGCTGAAAAATATGCAGTCAAAGAGGTTCATTTAGCAGGTGGTGTTTCTGCAAATTTTTACTTAAGGCAGATTGTACAGGAACGTATGAATGTCTCTGAGGCTTTAAAAAATGTCCCATTAAGGTATCCGAAAAAAATTGCATACTGCACAGATAATGCTGCGATGATTGCGGCAGCGGCTTTCTTTTAGAGAATCATTGTTTAATACTCTAAAACCGCACTCTTACTCCAAATTTCCTTATTATCTTGACTCGAAACAGCGGTAAAAACTTTATCCCCTTTGCGGAAATCCGCCGCATAGTCCAAGAAATAACATTCTTCCGGATCACCCGGAAGGATGTAGATACCCGGCACACCGTCAGGATCTAAAAAGTTTTCCGGAAGATCAGGGCAACCTCCTGCAATTTCCGAACAAAGTTCTGGCTGATTATTGTTTTCACCTCCACCACTAGTATCTGTAGTTTCTCCTCCTTGCGTACCGGTACCACCTTCATTTATATCATCCGGATTTGCTTCGTCCGGGTTTTGATCTAATTTTAAATTATTCTCATTGCTATCTAAATCGTTATCATTGCTTAAATCACAAGCATCTCCTATACCATCCAGATCTTGATCGGCTTGGGATGCGTTTTGTATGAAGATGCAATTATCGGTGCTTTCTGCTACTTTTTTCGAATCAATCTGTCCGTTTGGCTTATAAATTCCCAATAAGTTTTTTATACCATCATTGTCAATGTCATCATCACAAACATCGATAATACCATCAGCATCTGTGTCTGTTTTATTAGGATTATCAGCGTAAAGGCATTCTTCCTTTCGATTTGGATTTGTAGAATTGATGAATTCTTGGGCGTTTGGAATACCATCATTATCATTATCCAAACTACCATCTAAAGCGCTTTGAGGATCTAGGTTGTTTTGAATTTCCCAATAGTCAGGCATTCCATCTAAATCAGAATCAATCAAGCGGCAATCTTGAATGTCCAAAAGTTTTTTTGCCATCATCGCAAATTCACCGCGTGTAATTTTTTCATCCGGTAGAACAAAGCTATAATTTGAAGGAATCAAGCCCAATTGTACGCCCGTATAAACATAGTCTTTGTACCAAGCATAATCCGGTACATCGAGAAAATGTTGAGGCGGCATAGTAGAAACAGCAATACCGGCTTCACGTAATAAAATAGCGACAGCTTCAGCACGAGAAATATTTTGCTCCGGTTTAAAGAAACCATCTCCATAACCTGTAATCATTTGTTTTTCTTTGCCTTTTGAAACACAATAATAATACCAAGCACTTTGAATTACGTCAGGAAAAGGTTGAGCCAAATCATACCTGTCTTTTTCCGCACTTGTGGGTCTGGTACAGTCCAAGCAACTTGTTGCGCCCAGTGCAATTTTAACAAATTCAGCTCGAGACAGTTGTGAATCGGGACGTACCGTTTGGTCAGCATAACCTGTCAAAATTTGACGCTCATATAATTCTTTGATCGCTGTATAAGCCGGATGATTTGGGTTCAAATCGGTAAAAGGTAAATTTTCTGAAATGTTTTCTAAGGTAGCAAACATTGAATTAACCGGCTTTCTAAGTGGTAGAAAAAATTGTGCAACTGCTTCAGACCATCTTTCATTAATTAAAATTTCAAGCACATCTTCTCGTGCCGGCACGGCAATATAAATTTCACCGATGAGAGAGTCCTGCTGATCGCGTATTTCAAAAATAACCGGTTCGTTATAATTATTTGGCTTAAGCACCAATTGCATATTCATTGTTGTAGGAATATGCACTCTACCGTCAACATTAACAAGAAGCACACTTTGGTTTGTGGTTTGATCAAACAGTGCTGCTCCTCCCGGATAATAAGGTGCGTCACCTGCTAAAGATTCAAAATTATATTGATCTTGTAAATCTGCATCAAAAACATGCACACCTTCCAAATCAGCAAAATTATGCAGACCAATGGCAAAGTCGCTAAGAGCAACATCATTGTTATAATCAGGTACGAAATACTGATTAGCCACAACTTTATTGTCTGAGTTTAAGATTACAATTCTGGTTGGCAAGGATTTTATGGCAGGCAATACCTTGATTTTATAACTTTCATCTTTAAGCTCGATTTGTCCCGTTGGTGCATGAATATAGGCAATTTCTTTGTTTTGATTATTTTTCACAATAACTCCTTGATCTAAGTTAAAATCACTAATGCGATATTCTCCAGCTTGGTCAGTAAAATATTTGGCATTCGCATCAGCTGTGGGTGTTTTGACAACCTTGGTTTTTCCAAAACGCTCACGATAAATCGCAATCGGGATATCTTCAATTAAAGGTTGATCAAAACCTGTAACAATATTTTGTGCTGAAAACTCAGACGCATTGATTGTCAAATCAGGAGCAATCACACTAACTGCTAATTGAGTTTTTGCTTGATTACCCGCTTCATCTGAAACAGTCAAATCAAGATTGAAATCTTTTGGTTCTAAATAATCACCAATTTGTAAACCGCTGCCGGTAAGGGCAATCTTTTCTTGCTCTGTTGTTTTCCAATCAAAAAGTAATTCTTTAGAATCGTCCAAGAAAAAGTCATTAGGCAAAGTTTTCTTTTGCTTTAGGTACATTTCCAATCTATTCGGTGCAACGATGAGCGGAGCCACCTCATCGGCAGCAACTTGTGGTGCAAGTAAGCGCTGTTGTGATCTGGTGGAAACTGTGCCGTCATTTAAGACGGCATAAATGGAAGAATAGTAAAACCCGTTTGGAAGATTGAATTTATAGACTTCTCCGTCATTCAAACCTGTGTATAAAGATTCATTTTCTTTTAATTGTACTGTCAAAGATTCGTTGATTTTTATTTCTGCCGGACCTGTTATCAGATCACCCAGCTGAAATTCTGTTTCATTCGTGCGTACATTAAACGCATCTATATTTTTTACAAGATAATAGTAATTTTTAGTATCAGTATTTTTTTGATCAATGATATTTTTATTTTCAATCAAGTAACCGGTTCTTCTTGGGTCTTCGTATGCACTCCAAGATGCTACTACGGTTGTATTGTTGAGTTGTGCCACTTGGTAATTTTTAACCGCTTGAAGTAAATTCCTCAATGCGTCAAAATCTGAAACTTGCGGTTGATTTTGATATGGCTTGATCGCATCTTTGGCAATTTTATGATTTTCCTTTAAATATAAATCATTGCCCATACTATAGATAATATCCTCGTCTCCATCATTGTCATAATCAATATAAAGTAAATTGGAAATTGAGTCTGCTTCCTCCTCATATTTAAGTAATGACCGAACTTGGTCTGTTTCTTCATCGTAAATATAGGCACCTCGATAATTATAGCTCGGTTGCTGATCTCTTTCAGATAAAGCCTCTAGATTATCCAGATTGTCTCCATATGTGTTTGGTAAATTTTGGTTTAATTCTCCAAAGCTTTTTGGAATTGCTTGTGCAAGATATTTTTTCGGTTGGGAAAGTTGAGGTTTGTTGGTATTAGATGGGGAAAGTGATGTAAAATATTGTCTTTGCGTTGTAATTTTTGGCATTTCCAAACCAGTATTTTTATTTGCAAGTTTAATCGGTTGATATTCCGGTACATAGGCAATCGAACTTAAGTCTTCTGTTTGCTGGAGAACACCAATTTCATTGCTAAGCTCTGTTTGATATGTTTCTACAATCCTACCAATTTTTTGAATTCTTCTGAGGTTTTCTGATTCTAATTCAGGTAAAACTTCTGTTGTTAGTTTTAACTGAGATTGTTTGGAAATATTCTTTTGTACCTCTTGCATCGTTTCTCTTAAGGGACGTGTCTGTTGAGATTTGTTAACCTGCAAATCATCGCCTGTATCCTGTATGGTATCCTTGACTTGATCTTGAGTTTCATCAATTTTTTGCTGTAGATCTTCTTTTAGGAAATCCGGCAGAGCATCTTCTTTATCTAACGCTTCACGCATTTCATCAAATATTTCATCTGATAATAAGTCGGATTGATCAACTAAATTTGTCACTAGTGAATTCCATGGTTCTACGGCGGATTGAACTGCCTCGGCAACATAGTCGGCATCTATTTCCAAATTGACCTGACTTTCAATCAAAAGATCATAGCCGGCGATATTGAAATTTGGGAAATTAAGATGTAAGAAATCGAAAAGCTCCATAAAACCTCCCGGTCTACTGGTCAGTGCCTCAAGGGTAGATTTAATTGTATACTCATCATAAATCCAAAAACCTTTTTTAATTAGACAGTAAATATGGAGTAAAACATCTATCAGGTCAAGTAAGCTCAAAATTACCCCCGGTATTTCCGGAATTTTCGGTGGAGGTGGCAAGTCGGGTAAATCAGGTAAACTAAAGGAAGGTAAGTCAGGCAGCTGCGGTAGTGCCGGTAATTCAGGCAGCATTGGTATTCCCGGCAATTCAAAATCAAGTTCAAAATCAAGGCCTGCTCCTAAACCTGGAGGTCCCGGCAAACGTAAATTTGGAATTTTTGGAAAAACAACCGGATCGGGAATAAAATGCAAGCGAGGCAAGACTATTTCAAAATTTGCATTAATTTGCGAGAGGTCTATTTTTATATCCGGCCAGCGTGGAAATTTTATGATGGGCGGGGTCGGGATAAAACTCATCAAAAATGTCCACAAATCAAATTGGAAAGTTTCGGCTTTACAAGTTTCACATGAATTTTTGTAGCCGACCATGACATCCAAGATTTTTTGCCAACCTTCTAAAATCGTCTGAATTGTTGCAATAAATTGCTTCCAAAGATTGTAGCGAATTAAATTTTTCACAATCCAGCCACCCAGTAAATCGATAA
Organism: Candidatus Altimarinota bacterium; assembly: GCA_028279865.1. Taxonomy (GTDB): domain Bacteria; phylum Patescibacteriota; class Gracilibacteria; order JANQMV01; family JANQMV01; genus JANQMV01. Next base: position 12,176 of record JANQMV010000051.1, read on the forward strand.
TCTGATTTAATGTACAAGTCACTTGTGTCAGGTATCCTAATAAACCTTCCTTATATTTTATGATTTCTCTCGGTAAATTGGCGTAAGTCTCCAGAATTTCCAAATTTTTATCAATGCTTTCCAATAATTCATTGGTTTTTAACATTACATTGAAAGCAACTAATTTATGTTTACATTCAACTGTCAGTTCTGATGCACTTGCTTGACACTCTCCCGGTTTAAAAATCTCTTCCAGAGTATCTCCCGCTCCTCCAAAAGCCTCTTTCCACTCCGCTTTCGTTTCCTCAATTTCCTGAGCTGCATTTTGCTTCCAATCTTTTAGATCTTGCTTGAGAGCTTCCAGTGTTTTCTTATCTAGATAAGGAATTTTGATTTTAATATCTTCTCGTTGCACTGTGACAAAAGGAATGCTTTTGATCGTGTCGTATGCGTTCTTGATCCCTGCAATACCTTGCTCTGCTGTCTGTACAGTCGAAGTTACAGAAGAATTTTTTTTCAACTTATTAAACATTCCCCAATCGCTTTCTAAGGCAGATTTTTCTGTTTCATTTTTTTCATCTGAATCAAGCGGATCCATTTCAAATATACGATCAAAATTTGGATAATATAAGTAGATCGTAGGTAAATCGAGTAACGCATTGGCAACTTCTTCTATTTGCCTATTAACCCAGCGTGTAATGATGTCACCGATTTCAGTCACAGCACGATTTACATTTACCTCCGAAAAACTGAAAGTTTCCAAATCAAATTCTATATCGTACCCGCCCGATCCTCCTGTTGAACTATTGCGTACTCCAGCCCCCACGCTAAACAGAGATTGTCCATTTGTTGAAACTGTTTGGCTTGAGTTACTTTTTGCATCTTCTTCAGACAGACCGATCATTGCACACAAATTACCTAGCAAGGAACCAACTGAAGTCGCAAAACACTTACCAAAAGGGTAAATTGGTCCAATACAAGTTGCCAGTCCCAAACCGCCTGTCAACGTTGGAGAAAGATAAATACGACCGGTACTTAACATCCAGGTAAAAGGCTGTGCGGCAATCAAAGCTCCTCCGGAACACTGACACATTGGCGCAACCATACTCGAATAAGGTGCTAACGGATACCAAACCGGCTGCGGGAAAGCAACGACACATGTCGGGCTGGTAATACAGACAGGAGCATTGTAGTAGTGTCCCCAGGCAAAAATAGGGCTAACTAATGGTGGCGTGTATTGTGCTCCCATAGGAATTCCGAGCCTGTTTGTCAGAGCACCTAGAGCGCCTCCCAGAATCGGTCCCGGCGCAAAAAAAGCATAATTAATCGGAATATTGAGGCAACCTCCATCACAACCTCCTTCCAAAAAATCAACAACATTTTCTAAAGAATTCGTAAGCCCCGTCAGTGATAACGAATCTTCCGTATCATCGCTCGCATCCCAAGAATCCGGTAATCCATCACCATCTGTATCAACTGCTTGTGCTCTCTCATAATCATTAATATAGTCCGCAAGGCCGTCCCCATCTTCATCTTTTTCCATGCGATCGGGAATTCCATTTCCGTTTATATCGGTATTTTCCAATTCTGAGGGTAATTCCAGAGGTTCTTTTTCCGTATAAACTTTAAGATACTCATGTGTGGCTGGTTCTTGAGAAATTAAATATTTAATCTGCCCTGTAGTATTGCCTTCCAGATTGAGACCTATATCCAGCTTTCCATCTTTCGCATGTTCACCAATCGCAACATCTTGAATCCAAAAATTAATTTCCGGTGTTTGTGTAACAGCAACTTGGTATTGAATTTCACAAATTTGAGCTGGAGCTAAGTCAATTCCGTTTAGTAAAAAAGGGTAATTGTTCGTATAAATTCTCTGAGTAGAGTCCAAGTTCGTACCACAATTTGTAAATTTCAGAGAATTTTGAATAAAGCTAAAATTGGAAGGAATAAAACTGGTCAGACTAAGACCGTCCTTAGCTTCAGCTGAAAGCAATGTGATTGTGTATTCTATGGTGTGTCCGATATCGAGATACTCACCACTTAAGTTTTTACCGTTTTTACTAACAGAAATACCCGTGAATTGATCTCCTTTAACAAAGGTTTGTGCAGATTTTTCAGAGAAAGTTTTCTCTCGCACCAAATCAACATTGCTATTTTTTGAAACAAAGGAATTTAATTCTGCATATCCTGCCAAATCCTGATTTGATTTATTTTGTATTTCTGAAACCTCTTTTGAAATTTCCAGATCTGTTTTAAAATGCTCTTCTACTTCTGGTAAGTTCGCATGGTTTAGCAGTACTTCTTCTGCAAGATTTCTTGTTGAAATTTTACCTCCAAGCTGATCTACAAGGACTCCTGTGGAACTAAAGGTTCCTCCTGCATTACCATAAAAAATTCGTATATCTCCATTGGAAAAAGCAGCCACCAAATCAAGCTCTTGGTCTTGAGTCATTTGTCCCAATTCAAATTTAGTAATTTGAGAATTTAGATTTAGCTTAATCTCTTCTGCTTCAAATTCTTTTTCTTCATTTTGTAAAAGAATAATTTTATTTTCAGGAGTTAAAATTAAGAGATCCTCAAAATTATCCGCTTTAAAATCAATAGCTTGAATGTCTTTAATAGAGTCTGCTAAATAAAGCAGTTCTCCCTTATTTTTAAATTCAGAATTTGTATTGTTTTGAAGTAACTCAGCGTAGCCATCGTTATAGACTACTCCCAAATCAAGATAGCTATCGTTATTGAAATCAAACTTTAGTGTCTTAACAATTTCTTGAGTATGATTGGTAAGCAACTGTTTACCAATTGTTTGATTAAAACCGTTTGAGGTCGGCGTTGTTGTCTCTTTAATTTTCACGGTAGGGTCTCCAAGCAAAACTTCAAAGATTGATGCATAATTTTGAGTTGATTCCCCCGCCGTGTTATTTGCGGCAAAAAGTAATTCGTTTTTATAATCACCCAGCCAACCTACCCCCTTTTTGGTTTTCGCTGAAGTTAGCCCTTCGGCGTAACTCAAATTTAATTTTTGTTTTTTGGCAGAAGTATTCAGCACACTAAAACCAATTTTGCCTTGAGTTGTTGCTTCAGCGAAAAATTCAGTAACATTTTGCCTTTTTTGTAAAACTTGCTTAATGTCACTGTTAATCAAAGCAACAGTAGCAATCACCTCATTTTCAAAGACAACATTTAGGAAAAAATCATTGATAGCAAGGGTGTTTACAGCAAGCTCATATTTTGGATTCAGGGTAAATACGCCTTGATTTGTTACGTTCAAAATGTTTTCAGTCAAACCTTTTTTCAAGATAATGGCATCTTCTTCCTGCTGAAGTGTCAGATGCTCTTCGTCTATAATTCCTACATAAATTCCAGCTTTGGTAAAATCCGTGGCATAAGTAAATTCACCTAAATTAAGTTTTTCTTCCGAAAAACCAACTTCGTAACTAAAGTCTTTTTGCAGATTAATTTGATCAAAAACACTAATTGTTAAAGGAGAAAAAGATGTAACCAAAGGTTTATATTTTTGACTAAAAAGTTCAATACGGCCGTTTGGATAAATATTTGCCCCTACAGGGTAATTTTCCGGTGCACCTTGAGTACTTGTAACTGCTTGAGTTTTTCCTTTACTAAAAAGGAAATTGTTCGCAATATTATCAGTCTGTACTAAATCCGCATAACTTTCACCAAGTAATGTGGTATATAAAACCTGAGGCTTGAGATTAGAGATATCTTCTTTTGTAATTAAGTTCCCGACTTTAACTGCCAAACCGACAGAAGGTATGGATTCGTTTTGGCTTTGGATCATTAGATTGATCCGACCAGCTTCTCTTAGTGTTTTTAGAGAAATTGACTGTAATGCACCGGTAGAAAAATCCAACGTTGTCACTCCTTCTAATTTTGCAAATTTTCGGGAAAGTTCAGTTAAAACCACTTCGGCTTGTAAATCATAATTCAAAGGTGTACCGTCACTATTTTGTAATTCTAAGAAAAGTTGTAACTCTGAATTATAGTTAACATGTTTGGGAGGATTCAAAAAAACCAGTTGGTAACCTTGCGGTAATTCTATTTTTTTATCTTCTGCAATCGGCTCTTCTACTTTGTCCGCTCTGTTAAAATCACTAATGGTTTCATTTGGTTTGGGCATTGCAGTTTGCAGATTGGTAACAAACTGAATCGGTTGGCTTTTATAAGCATTTTGATCTTTAACATAAACCGCAAAAGTACTGTCGGGGTTAAGTGCTCTTATGTAAGTTGAGCCCTTTCCATCAATCAACCTGACAGGATTTTCACCTACAATTTCTCCTTGGTAACCTTCCGGAGATTCACTCACTGCAAGTTCAATACTTTCTAAGTCAACGTCTTGAGTTGTATAGACAAAAACTTTTTGTAAAGCATTATAATGCGGTAAATATCCATGCTCACTGCTGAGAAAAATTTGGATTTCCGGATTGGTTGTTTGAATATCTTCAAAATCCTGATCTGCGATCAATTCACACCTTTGGTCTGAAGAATAATCTCCAGAAGAACACTTGCTTGAAACTGATGATCCTCCCAATGATCCGAGCCAACACATTATTGCAGAAAACCACTCCCACAAATCCACACCTTCTGTGAAACTACCACACTCATCTTCCAAGGCACTTTGCATAATGTCATTGAATTCTGCTTCAAAACTTGCCTGATTTCTTTGTAAAAAATCTATCCATTCAGAATCCTCTTCTAAGCCTAAAGATGTCGCCTTTTCAACAGATAAATCAATATAATCAAGTGTCCCTTCCGCTCGTAAATAGGCTGATTCATAGCCGTCTTGCGCACTGGAAGGATAGAGGGGATCAACTTGGTTAATGTAATTTTCAAAAATTATTTGACGTTTTTCTTCCAGTGTCGCATTTAACCACTGTACAACTTTGTAAACATCTTCCTCTCCGTAGTTTTTGAGCTGATTAAGCCAATAATTTTCAGCAAGGTAGTCTATAATTTCAAAATCATCTGTATATGTCACAGTATGAGAATCTCCGTCTCCATTACTGGAAATTTTTTTTTGAATCTGGTATTCAATTTCATTTAAAGTATAAGTCAAGCTAGGTTTTTCTTCTTTTTCAGCTAAGCTTGAATTTGCGTTTGTTGTAGTAGAGGAAGAGCTGTCCCTTTCTGTTTTTGAAAGACGTAGCTCCGCACCACCTCTTTTGATAAAATCCAAAAAAGAAAGATGTTGGTTATCAGGAAAGTGCGATCTAAAAAGAGAATTTAGGCTTGCGTCGTATTCTGAGCTACCGCTTTGTAAATATTGACCTAAAGCGTCTGTTCCATCCGATAATCCCATCTTCTCGCTCATAAAGGTAAACATTGCTCCTTTCCAAGCTGCATATTCATTTTCAAATTTGGAAGAAGGGGTAATATTTACCTCAGTACGACCAATGATATTTGTACTAACTCCGTAAGATTGATCGTAAAAACTCAAAAAACGATAAAGATATTCCTTAAAAATATCTAAATTTTGCTCTGTTATTTTCCGCTTAATATAATGATCATAGGTTGAGATATGCTCATTGACGATTGTTTTAATTGTTTCTAAATCATTTGATCCTGTTGTGTTTTTTATTTTAAAAAAATTAAAATAATCAATTTCCGTAATACGTCTACCAAAATTTTGGAAAGAAATATAACGCGGATCGTCCGCAGGGATGTTTGGTCTTACGTTTGGCGCATTTACTGCATTCATGATCGTCGCATGTCTCGGTTCATCATGCTTAAAAACACTGGGGAATGTTGTAATACTATATTTTGAAATACCGTCTCCTGTGTGCCATTCATTTTCGGATGTGCTGTAAAAGTTGTATTCTTTACAAGCTACGGCATTCGCATAACCTTTTTTCTCCAGGTTAGCGGCAGCATGTTTAACTTGTTTATAGGCATTGTCGGGGTCACATTTTTCAGGAGAAGCATAGTAATTACCACAACATTCTCCATAAGGTTCACACGCAGTAGAAGGTCTCCCTGCAGATTGAGGATCATATACACGATTATACTCAACTTGTTGAGCTAAATTAAAGTTTTCAATTTGGGGGCTACCATGATGTAACGCACATTCTTCTGCTCCTTGCAGAGTTTTAGCACTTCGTCCGTTGATAAAATTTTCATAAATAACCATTTTGGAACCATCGTTGCCGACGGGCTTTTCCACAGAGATGGAAGAAACAATCGTGACATCTTTTTGCCAGCTGTTCTCAACAAGATTATTGAGCTCTTCTTCCAAATATGTATTCATATTTTTCAGCGACATTTTGAAAGCAGGCGGAGCATTGGATTCAAGGAGAAGTAAGTCAAGTTTTGTAATCAGTGCGGGAAAATTATCTATTTTTTCTTTGGTCCAGCGACCGCTTCCTTCTACAAAAGTGTTCATTTTTTCCAAATAATTTTCAACAACTTCTGCATATGGTGATAAAAATTTTTCAATAATTTTTTTCGTTTGCAAATCGGGCATACTCGAAACCAGATCACCCGAAAGAGGAGATAGAGAAACATCTTCATCAATCAGACCGTCTCCGTCATTATCAATACTATCACTTTCATCTTCATCAACTAATCCATCATTATCATTATCAATATTTTTGTAAATATCTCCGGGATCTTCATCAATTAAACCGTCTCCGTCGTCATCGATTAAATTGATCGGATCTTCATCGATCAGACCATCCCCGTCATCATCGATGCCATAGGAAGGAAACATGTTTTTAGAAAATTGATCTAAAACTCTTTTTGCAAAGTGTTTGTTGAAACGCAAGTAAGCCAAGTCTTCCGAGTAACTATTACGCAAATAATAGTTTGCCAAGATACTTGAATTAACTTTTTCGTTTTCATGCAAAATATCCGCATAAAAAATTCTCTGATCAAATTTTGAAGCTGATCTACCAGTATGAAAAGCATGGTTTTTATCAAAAAAACTTTTTAGCTCTTCTGTTTGATTTGATTCATGCGGAGCCTTAATAATACCATGCCAAATTTCTGCTTGCGGAACAATGCTTTGTAGGTTTTCTTCAAACTGCTCTTTCTTTTCATCCCAAACAAAAGCAGGATCTAGAAAATCCGTATAGGGAAAAACGGTTGGAAGATAATAGTTTTTATACCTAACCACAGGGAAAGGCACATTACCAACCAAAACAATGCCTTTAAGCTTATTAACTTCTGTTTTTCCTGAATCTTCTTCGCCTTCCAGATAGTATTTTTCCAATAACTTTACAATTTCTAGGGGATGTTCATCTGCATCAACGCGAATAATTTTTGTTTTTGTATTCGCAAGTTTTTTACGAATATCATTTGCGTAGCGATAAATTTTACCTGCCAAAGTTTCTGTTTTGTTTTCATTGCCGGTCTCAAAAAGTTGTTTTTCTACCAGCAGTACCACTAAATCATGCTCTTTTTTTAAATTTTCACCATAAGAAAAATCAACGTGCACTAAGTTTGGCGCAAGCAGAGAAGCAATCAAAACCGAAGCAATTGCTTTTTTGATTTTACTATAGGTCATTTGTTTGCTGTTTTTATTTGTTTTTATTGTAACAAAAAATATCAAAAATAAAAGAGATTGCAGGTTAATTTCGCCTGTTTTATCTTAAAAAAATCAAGCCTTCTTCAAGTTGATATTCTTTATGACTTTCTATCGGATCTTTAGGTATTTCAGTGATAAAACCTAGCCTTATTAATTCATTTAAGTTTTCCGGAAGCAATCCGTAATTTTCGTAGTATTTTTGCACAGCATGCTCAAGTTCAACAAAATTTTCCTCTCGTCTAATTTTCTTTGCAATTAGTTCTTTAATTTGAGGATTTTTTTCTTCTTCGTATGCATTAATCCACATCTCCAAAGCCAATAAATGTTTTTTGTTTTTACTGGTTAAATTAATTGCCATTCTTGTTGCAGAAGAGAGAACTCCGGGCATTTTGCTGGCTTGCCAGTATTTTTCCGCACCTTTTTCATAGTCTTCAAGGTAATAATAATAAATATATCCCATGTAGTATGGGACTTCCCAGCGTTCCGGCAAGTTTTTTAAACCTTTTTCCGAAATTAAAATTGCCTTATCCGCCTGCTGAATTTCAGGCAATAAAAGTTGCGCAATAAAGTAAGGCATATAAAATTCGGGATCTAAATCTGTCACACTATCAAGATACTCATACAGTAATTCATAGTTGCCCGAACGAGCATTACCACCGATGTATTGCACCGTTTTTAGCCAAATTAAATTTGTTATTAAGTTATCAAACCCAAATGTAAATTTTTGAATTTTCTCAGCATTGGGAACAAACAAAGGATTATCTTCGAGAGTTTGAAAAACTTCTTTCTGATTTTCAAAAGAGTATTTTTGGGAAAAAATAACACCTACGCACAGTAATATAATCAGTAAAATTGTATTAAACTTTTTCACTTAAAATTCTTTTTTACGAAAAATAATAATAGTAAAAAATAGCAGTAAAGTAATATATAAAATTGCATAGGCCAGGCTTAGAGCCAAAGCTATAAAATTGAAATTAATTTCATAAATCACTTGGTTTTTTAAATTAAGCAAATTGAAATTTGGCATAAACAGATAAATAAAATCTGCAAAAATTTGAAATGCCTTACTGCCATTATATAAGGCAAATAGCTTTAAATTAATCGTAATTTGACCGATCAAATAAACTAAAAAGCTTAAAAATAAAGTAATAATGGGAGAAGTAAAAGTAGAGAAAAACAAAATTACTGCAAGAACAAAAAACGATTGTAATAAAATAAAAAACAACACCAATAAGTAATTTATTTCAAATCCAGCCATTACGAAAAACACTAATGACATCACTAAATTTAAAACCAATAAAACCAAACTCAGCCCTAAAAATTTACCTAAAACAAAATCAGTTTTGCTAATCGGTTTTGAGAAAAGGAAGTAAACTAATTTTTTTTCTACTTCTTTGAAAATTAAGCTTGAACCAACAAATAAAGCTATAATCAAATTAAAAATTTCAATCATTGCAAAACCAAAGTCTACAGTTAATTTTGCTTCTTGCTTTAAAGAAATCGTGCCGACGAACTTGGCACTTAGGATCATTAAAACCGCAAAAATAAAAATTGTGTATAAAATTTTATCGCGAATAATTTCTCGAAACGTGTTTGTAGCGATTAAATAAATTTTTTGCATCTTCAATACAATTTAGGGGGCTGGTTTTACCTCACCAGAAAAATTAAATCTTCTTAAGCAATCATGTTTTTTAGAATTATTTATTTCTAACTTTCAATTGTTTGTACAAAAAAATCTTCTAGATTTTCGTGTTTTTTTAAGACATTTTTCATTTCGTCTACCACTAAAATTTCACCTTTGTGAATAATGCCAATACGATCACAAAGCTGTTCTATGTCCGACAAGATATGCGAATTAAAAAAGATTGTTTTGCCTTCTTTTTTTAAATCAAAAATTAAATCACGAATCGTTTTACGACCGATTGGGTCAAGTCCGGAAAAAGGTTCATCCAAAAAAATTAAGCTAGGATCGTTTATCAAAGCCTGCATAAATCCAAGCCTTTGTTTCATTCCTTTTGAGTAATCTTTAATTTTACGTTTTAGGTCGTTTCTTTCAAAGCTTAATTTTTGACTAAAATTTTCTATTTTTTGTTTGATCTTGTCTTCTTTTAAATCAAAAAGTTTACCGGTAAACAAAAGGAGTTCTTCGCCGGTCAAATACTCATAAAAATAAGGATATTCGGACAAATATCCAATTTGCTTTTTGTCGCATTCTAATTCCAAATCACCTGAAGTCTTTTGCATTAAACCTAGAATAATTTTAACCAATGTGGTTTTTCCTGCCCCATTTGGACCTAAAAAACCAAAAGTCTCACCTTGCCTGACCTCAAGATTAATATTTTGGAGGATTTCATATTCTCTGACTTTTTTTGATAAATTTTGAATTACTAACATTTTGTTTTTTCGAGAATTTAAAGCTGTTTGAATTTTAGCAAAAATAAAAAAAATGAGCATTAAAAAAAGACCACAGCATTAGGTGTGGTCTTTTTCTGCAAAAATATTGTCAATTTATTATGATGCTGATGCGTCCGTATCTATAATATAAGGATTTGACGAAGTACCTGAGACATGTTCGTTTGTACCAGCAGCTGCTCCAGCACTATCAATATCAGTAAAGACATGATCAACGTTTACACCAACTTCCCAGCGATGTTCATCATCTCCTGAGTCAGAAGAATTTGCTGCTTTAGAGTTTAGATTACCCTCATTTTCAAAATGCGCACTTAACTCAAATTCCTGACCTTGAACTGTTGTTGTTTCTTCTGCGGAAGAACCGTAAACATAGTAAAGCATTGTATCTGCTGATGCTTGCCCTGATTTTGGATCTTTTGGTAATTTGTCAATGTAATTATTATCTGTAAGACCATCAAGCGCACCGGCTCCGTCTCCTGCATTCGGATACTCCGCTTGATCACCATAAAATTGCTCTACAGCAAGTTTAATTGCTGAAATATCCGTAACACGCACAGAGTCACGTGCCTTTTGCTGTGCTCCGGTAAACATGGAAACAGCACCTGTGGCTAAAATACCGATAATTACGATTACGACTAGTAGCTCAACTAGTGTAAAACCTTGTGGTTTTTTCATGTGTTTGTGTTTTAAGAAATATTATAAATTTGTAAACATAGCTATTATACAGTAATTTCCCCCTTGAAAGCAAATTTTTCTTAACTTAGCTTGCTTCTGTTAAGCTTGAGTAGCAACTTCACTCATCATCATAATTGGTTTCATTAGTGCAGAAACTAAGAATCCAACGCCTATTCCGATAAAAACAATAATAAAAGGCTCCAAGAGAGAAGAAAGATTTTTTACCATATCATCTACTTCATCTTGGTAGAAGATAGCAATTTTTTCTGTCACATTGTCTAACTGAGCGGTTTGTTCCCCTACAGCAATCATACTGGCAACCATGACCGGAAAAAGCTCCGTATCATCTTTTAAATTTTCCCCAATAGAAATACCACGTTTGACATCTTCAGCAATTAATAAAATTCTATCACGGTAAACTGCGTTATCTACGATCTCTGAAACAATTCGTAAAGATTTTACAATTGAAATACCGCTTGAAGTAAGAGAGCTTAGGCTTTGGCAAAACTGTGCCAGAATTGCCTTTTTAGTTAAAACACCAAAAAGTGGCATCTTGAGTACGATTTTATCCCATGTTCTGCGTCCGGAAGGAGTTGTTTTCCATTTAAAAAACCCTGCAAAAAAAGCGATAATAATCATAAGGACATTTGCAATATTGGGTATCCCTAATGTTGTCGCCTTGAGAAAATCACTGATCACAACAACAATCTGAGTACTTAAAGGTAAGTCAACTCCCGCATCTCGAAAAATTTCTGTAATTTGGGGCACGATATAATACATCATGATCAAGCCAGCCAAAATAACAAAAGAAAAAATTAAGCCAGGGTACATCATGGCATTTCTGATTTTGGATTTTAAGCCAACAGATCTTTCCGTTTGTTCGGCCAGTTGCAGTAAAATTTGATTTAACTTTCCTGACGCTTCACCCGAGTTAATCATTCCAATTTGAGCTCCGTTAAAAATCAAGGGATATTCACGCATACTATCAGACAAGCTTTGCCCATTTTCAATACTAAGGGTAATTTTACTTAAAACTTTCTTTAATTTCTTACTACTTGTTTGTTGTGTAAGGACTTTGAGAGATTTCACCAACGAAACACCTGCGTTTAACATTGTTGCAAGTAGGCGAAAGAAGATAACCAGCTCCTTGCTCTTCACATTACTATGTTCTACCAAAAAATCATCTATACGCTCCAGTAACGTAAGATTTTTTTCAATTTTCGGAGAAACTTTAACGTCAGGCTTCGATTCGTCTCTACGACCTATATGAAAACTTTCAGGCATGTGTTTTTATTTTTATTTTGTTATATTTTACTTTAAACTGCATCTTTTTTCAAATTTTTTTAATTTTGTTCTTGCCTTCTCTTTATGCTAATCTTTTTCCTGTAAAATTTGATAATCTAAATATACATGCTTACTCCCGACGAAGTCCGCTATATCGCTAATCTAGCGCGCCTAAACCTTACAGAGGAAGAAGTGCAAAAATACTCAGAGCAACTTTCTTCCATTTTAAATTATGTGGAAATTTTAAAAGAAATTGACACAGAAAACGTTAAACCAATCGCTCAAATCACAGGTCTAAGTAACGTAAAAAGAAAAGATTCTGTTAGTTCTCAAAAATTATCAGAAGAGCTGATAAAATGTACCCCTCAAGGCATTGAGCAAAATCAAGTCAAAGTAAAGAGTGTTTTCTAATTCTAAATTATTCTCATGTACGAATTAACCATTGCTCAGGCGCACGCAAAACTTCAAGCAAAAGAAATCAGTGCTTATGAGCTTACAAAGGCTGTTTTAGAACGAATTAAAGCTGTTGAACCACAAGTTGAAGCTTATCTTACCCTCCTCGAAGAGGATGCCCTAAAACAAGCACAAAAAATTGATCAAAAGGGAGACTTTAACAAACCGCTCGCAGGCATCCCTGTTGCAATTAAAGATGTTTATTGTACCAAAGGAGTCAAAACAACGGGTGCTTCAAAAATTTTAGAAAACTATGTACCACCCTATGATTCAACTGTCGTCAAAAAATTAAAAGATGCAGGCGCAATTATTCTGGGCAAAGTCAACACCGATGAATTCACGATGGGTTCTAGTACGGAAACATCCGCTTTTGCCACTACAAAAAATCCTTGGGATGTAACACGAGTACCGGGAGGAAGTTCCGGTGGATCAGCCGCAGCAGTTGCTGCCGATGAATGTCTTTTTGCGTTGGGGACTGATACAGGTGGCTCTATCAGACAACCTGCAAGTTTTTGTTCTTGTACGGGTTTAAAAAATACTTACGGAAGAGTCTCTCGTTATGGAGTTATGTCTTATGCTTCAAGTTTTGACACAATCGGACCTTTAACAAAAACAGCTGAAGATGCGGCAATTGTTTTGGAAGCCATTGCAGGTGTTGATCCAAAAGATGCAACAACTGTTGATAAAAAAGTGCCTAAATATTCTCAGTTAATTCAAAATGATATTAAAGGTTTAAAAATTGGCGTACCAAGGGATTTTTTTATTAAAGGGATTGACTCGCAAGTTGAAAAAATTACACGTGATGCAATTGATAAATTTCAAAAAATGGGCGCTGAAATAGAAGAAGTCAGTTTGCCAATGACAAAATATGCAATTGCAACTTATTATTTACTGGTCAAAGCAGAAGCCAGCACAAACATGGCAAGGTATGATGGCATAAAGTACGGTCATACGACACAAGATCCGAAGGCAAAAGAGCTTGCTGATATTTATGCTCATTCACGTACCGAAGGTTTTGGAGACGAAGTTAAAAGAGCCATTATGATGGGAACATATACTTTGTCTGCCGGATATTATGATGCTTACTATTTAAAAGCAGCAAAAGTCAGAACTTTAGTGAAAAAAGAGTATGATGAAGTTTTTGAAAAAGTAGATGTTTTGGCAGCTCCTATTTCTCCTGTATTACCTTTTAAAATTGGAGAAAATGTTGAAGACCCTTTAGCGATGTATTTAGTTGATGCTTTTACAACACCAATTAATTTAGCCGGAATCTGTGGGCTTGCCATTCCTGCCGGTTTTGCAGAAGAAAATGCTAAAAAACTACCTGTTGGTATACAAATTTTAGGTCCTCAATTTGGTGAAGAAACTATTTTAAGAGCAGGGCATCAGTTTCAATTGCATACTGATTATCACTTACAGAAACCTGTTATTTAGTTGATAATACTTGATTTGTGTTAATTTTTGTCACCGGAAAATAACAAGCTAAAACATGTTGTTCACTGATTTTTGAACAGACAGCTTTAGCTATCTGTCATTTTAGAGTAAAAAAAATGAAAAAACTTACCCCTCCCATCAAATCAGATGACTTTCAAAGCCTCCGCTCAGGTGATTCTGTTTTATTAAGCGGAACAATTTACACCGCTCGAGATGCAGCACATAAAAAATTAACCAAGCTTATTAAAAATAATAAAGCCCTGCCTTTTGAATTAGAAGGTAGTGTGATTTATTACACAGGTCCCACACCAGCCAAACCGGGAGAGGCAATCGGATCATGCGGTCCGACTACAAGTGGACGTATGGATGATTATACTCCGATCTTGCTGAAAAAAGGAGTAAAAATACTGGTCGGAAAGGGAAATAGAAGCCAAAAAGTTAAGGATTCACTTAAAAATAATCAGGCAATTTATTGCGCTGCCACAGGAGGAGCTGGTGCTTTGCTTGCTGAAAAAGTTGTCAAAGCAGAAGTCATCGCCTTCCCCGAACTCGGTCCGGAAGCAATTCATAAACTTGAAGTCAAAAATTTTCCTGTGACAGTGATTAATGATTTGGCGGGGAATGATCTCTATGAAAAGGCGAAGGAGGAGTATATGAAGTAAAGATGTTTAAACCACATTGGATGTGCTTCTAACGTTTTTTAACAAGAACTGATTAACCTGTCAATAAGTTCAATCAATAGATTCCTTCTAGACTGGAAGTATTCGCTTTGTTCAGAAATACTTATTATTTCACTACTATTAATTTCTTCCTTTAGTTTTTTTAAATTTTTCTTCCTAATTTCATTAATTACTTCTTTGCGAACTCCTCTAGAATAATCCATCCAATTGAAAAGATCTTCTTCTGATAAATCGGATTGAGAAGCTTGAAGTACATGCCAATATCTAGCAAAATATTTTATAATAATTGTAATCGTTTCTTCTCTCTTTGACTCGTTTAGTTCAGCTAGTTGACTTTCTATATCTTCACCTACGTATCCTGCTATCCTGCTTCCTCTGACCCTAAAGTTTGGTTGTGACACAATCACAGATTTTACGCTATTAGAAGAGTATAGTATTAGAAAAACAGAAAACAGTTCTGAATCCACATTTTCGAAAACACCATTTATTATATCTGTTAATTTTTCATCACGACCAGAATCATCATTTTTGATAAAATTTTTGCTTTGAGACCATTCTAAGAAATTTTTTAACATTAAGTGAGAAAAAAAGTTTTCTGTGTTAATTGATGATATTTTCCAGTCAGCAGGCAAATCATTTTTAAATGTTAAATATCCAAATGTTCTTTTGTCATAATTATTAAAAACTGAAATCATGAAATCATAGAAAACATGTTCTATTATTTGAAGCTTTTGTCTAATAATTTTTTTATCATATTCTTCATCAACCTCTTTCTTTAGATTGTTGATATGTTCTTCAAATTTTCTAAAAAGCTGGTATGAACCATTTTGGAATTTTATTAAAACTTCAACTAAATTTACTAAAAAGATTCGTTGAAAATAAGTCCAGTTATGAAAGAATAAATCTTCATTATTTTTTCTTGTTATACAATTGATTAGCCCAAATGCTTTTGTAATTAAGTGCTTCTTCTTTTCTTTTTTTTGTTTATATTCTTCTCTACATTTTAAATCCCAATTAATAAAGGAGTTGTTCCATTGTAGAACCTTTGGCAGAACGAGATGCCCCATTGAAAATAAGTCCCTGTCCTTGAGGTTATTTTGATATGTTTCTGCAATTTGTATAATAAATTCAGGTCTCACTTTATAATCAAATGCCTTGTCGATATGTAAAATAAATATGTTGGTATAATCTCTTTCATTCTTAATTAACTTTTCAGCCCAAAATGAACTCCATGCTACATGCATTGTCTTTACTTCTTTCTTATTTCTCTCTTTTAAGAATTTTGAAAGAGTTAAGCTTTTTAAATATGATATTTCAAAATCACTAGAGTCTCCTTTAGAAAATTTTAAAATATTTTTTAAAGCTATCCAAAAAAAGTATATAACTAAAAAAAGAACTAGTAGGCAAAAAATTTTCTTTATTGTTGTTAATTCTGTTCCTGTAAAAAAACTAAAGAAGATTAAGCTTGAAATAGCAATTAAAAATGTAGTTTTAGTTTTAAAAACTTCATCATTTAAAACTAACTTTTGAAAGTCATTTCTCTTCTGCTTAGAATTTAAGATTCCCGATAAAAAGACGAGTGCAAAGGGAATAAAAATTGCTAATATCGCAATAATCACATTTTGAAAGTTTGATGGGTCTAGATCTTCAAAAACGACTATTAGCAATGATTTTAACTCTGGAAGATTCATAAAAAAATTTTAGCAATATATTTAATTGTAAGCAATAATAATTAACTTTACTCTTGAATTTCTATTCTAGTTAATATCTCTCAACTCATACACCAGGGCGGAGTCAATCGAAATGACGCACAAAAAAACCACTCCCGTTTTGGAGTGGTTTTTAACTTGATTTTTAAGACAAAATTAAATTTGTTCTTGAATTTTTTGTAATGCTTCTATAAAGGCAGGTACATCTTCAGCGTCAACCATGATTGTACTACGGCGACCATTATTTTTTTCACTGATTTTTACGAATTTACCATTTACACTTTGCTTTAAATCAATGAAAAAAGTACGATATTTTGCCATAATTTTTTCAGAAGCTAATTCTTCGGCGTAGCTTCTGTGTGAACCTCCTTGCCCTTGAGAGCTTTGCGTATTTTTTTGTACTGGTTCGGTTTTCTCCACTGGAGATGATGATCTTTCTTCATCAAAATCTTGAAACGGATCACTCATTTTTGTAAAAATTAAAAAAATAAACTACTTGTCATTGCTTTCTTTTGTAGAAAGTCAACTAGGCAGATATTATCAGATTTTTTTTCAATGACAAAAAGAATTTATTTTTTCAAAAAAACTGTGCTAACACTACGACATTTCTACCATTATCGAAATATCATATGCAATCATCGAATCAATTTTTAGCCCAAACATTTAAGGCATTCTTAGAAGAAAGTCGCTTCAAAGCACTTCTTTTCGCACATAAAGACGAATTGCAATACACTCTTGATCAAAGTGGCAATGAAAAATCTTGTATCCAAAATATTGCCAATTTTTTTGATTTATTACTTTAAATAGCTTCTTATCAGATCAAAGAATTAGTAAACGCAACGTTAATAAAAATTAACAAACAAGGAAAATGGTCGTATTGCAAAATTAATAAAGAAAAAATTAAATTATCAAAAAATTTCTTTAACAAACTTTAAAATGATTGGAAAAATTTTTAAATTCTTAAGAGGTGACCATTCGTTTTAAGCCACTTTTTATGAGTTTTGTATTCAGGCATGATTTTTTCAACTTTTTGCCAAAAGAGTTTTGCATGATTTTTTTCTTCCAAATGCACCATTTCATGCACAACCACATAATCCAAAACTACTTCAGGAGCCATCACCAAGCGCCAAGTAAAATTTAAATTACCTTCATAAGTGCAAGATCC
>JANQMV010000007.1 GCA_028279865.1 Candidatus Altimarinota bacterium
TCTTGTATTTATACTTGTAACTACCGTCATGCTTTCTGGCAAACAATTTGTCAGAGATTTGAATGTTTTTACACAGGAAATCAGAATAGTTTTGAAACAAGCATTGATAACAATGAATATGCGGGTGTAGGTCAAGTTTTCAGTATGGAATCAGAAGACATGTATTGGAAGAAAGTTTTTAAATTGGATTTGAGCCATGAAGCAATTGCAAAAATTGACCGCTTCAAGTTTTCTTTGAATTACTGTCACGGCGGAACACGTCTAAGTACTTGGTGGCTTAGAGGTCGCTGTAGTAACAGAGGCTACCATTTAAATGGTATTTTTGATGGAGACCAAAATGTTGAAATTTTTAATTACGCTGAAAACAGTTGGGATGCTATCAGCAAGCTTGAAACCAATAGCAGAAACAACAAAGAAATTTATGCCGAATTTGAGCATTCCTTAAATTTGAGAAATTACATCAATTCTAACAAGGAAGTAACCGCGAGGTTAAAGTTTAAAGCCAGTGGTGCTCCATGGGGCGACCACCAGCGTTGGTATTTCTTGGCTCCTGCTCGATATTTATTCTTGGATTATTTTAATCTGGAGACACACGTACAAGCCCTTTCTGTCTGCGGTGATGGAATAAGAGAGATGGATGAACAATGTGATGATGGTTCTCATTGTAGTGATGGTACTGACTGTACGGATTTTGGTGATTGTAAGTGCGTCGGTATTGGAGATGGCAAGTGTAAACCTCGCAGTTATATTGGTGCAAATTGTAATGCTGAGTGTTTAAATGAAAATTCTGTTTGCGGTAATGGTCTCATTGAAGAAAATGAAGAGTGTGACGATGGCAATACTGTCAGTGGAGATGGTTGTGATTTTACTTGTAAAGCAGAAACATGTGGGAACGGCATGATTGAAGGTAGTGAAGAGTGTGATCCCGGAACACGTTGTGACCTAAACGGACCATATTGTACCCTCAATGCAGAATGTGCCGGACGAGGAGACGAGCTCTGTTTGATGCGTGATGGCGACGATGATCAATGTAGTCAATTTTGCTTGGCGGAAATTTGTGGCAATAACCGTCTGGAAGCCAGTGAAGAATGTGACGACGGTAATTTAATCGATGGAGATGGTTGTAATAGTATCTGTAAAATTGAAGAATGTCTCAACGGAATCAAAGACGAAGGAGAAGAGTGCGATGACGGCAATACTTTCGATGATGACAATTGTAACAACGTTTGTGAGATTCAAGAATGTGGTGATGGGATCAAAAATAGACAAGTAGAAGAATGTGACAATGGTAAACAGTGTGGAGACGCTGCAAATACTCCTTGTAATACAGATGCGGAATGCGCAGGTATTGGAGATAATCTCTGTAAAGTCAGGGCTGGCGACGGTTGTGATATCAATTGTTTAATTGAAGTTCCTGTTTGTGGTAACGGAACACTTGAACTAGGAGAAGAATGTGATGATTCAAACCTAAACCCCGGCGATGGTTGTAGCCATACTTGTATGAACGAATACACTGCAACTTACAATATTAATGAACCAGAGCATAAAGCTTACATTGTAGTTGCTAAAAAACAACCGCGTAAAATTCACCTGGATGATTTTAACGATTTCCAAGAACCTCAAACTTATCTTTCAAACAAAGCATATCAATTGGAATTTGATGAGCTCGATACAATGATTTCTCAAGCCCTTGGGACAAGTTATCAAAAAATTCAAACATTGGACGGTCTGGAATTTGTTGCACAATCTCTAACTCCTTGGCTCAGCTATCTTAAAATTGTGCCTCAAGCTTTTGCTGGTTACGGATATATTTTTGCTCAAGGAGACAAATACTTGAATCATAAATTTAGTTTCAAACTCCAAGAAAACGAATACAACTCAAGCGAAGCTTCTCCACGTAGAATTAATTATATTCAAATGACTTGGAAAGGCTATCCTCAGAGGACATATTATAATTTCTACGCAGATCGTTTTGCGAAATTATATGTTTGGAAAAATAATAATTGGAAGAGGCTCGATACTGAGCGTTGGAATAGATGGTGGGACGAAAATACAAAAACTTTAACTTTTAAGATTAATCATAATATTGAACAATATATTGATAGCGAAAAGATGATCCACTTCTTGGTTGAACCAAGTGAAAAAGCTTACAACACGCTTGCAACTGATTTTGTAGATCTTGAAGTTAAAGCTTATGGATACAGAGAAGGTTTCGAGTAAACTAAAAAAAGATAATAAAAATGAAAAATAAAAACAAAAACAAAGGCTTCACTTTAGTTGAAATAATCATTTACATTGCAATAATTGGTGTAATTATAACGATTGTTACAAATTTCAGTCTGGATTCTTTGCAAGAAAAAAACAGCCAGCAGAGTAAACAAATTGTCGAGCAAGACGCTAATTTTATTTTAGATCGAATCGTACATGAAATTGAAAGTGCAACAAAAATAAATCGTTTTGAATCAATTTTTGGTAACACAATTCCTGCAGGAAAAATTGTTTTGAACAAGCAAAATGGTAGTGTAGTCACCATTAGCCTGAGTGGAAGCAAGGTTTATTATCAGGAAGATTTAAATTCTCCCGAGATTATTTCAACACCCGGGACGGAAATTGATACATTAAATTTTCTGGCTAATACCGAAGGCGGCAATGTGCCGACAGAAGTTCAGGTTAAGCTAAATGCAAAAACAACAGACAAAAGCTTGCCAAAACAATACGAGGAAGATTTTCAAATTAGCGTTGTGCCAAAAAATGCGGATACGGATGGGGATGGCTGTCTAGACATTGTTGATCAGTATCCTTTAGATCCCAATTGTTGCAATGATACCGATGGGGATGGCTTTTGTGATAATCAAGATAATTGTCCCTTAATCCACAACATGGATCAACGCGATGATGATTCAGATGGAATTGGCTTTGCTTGTGATGATGAAGTAGACACGGGCGGTGGTGGAGGAGAAATTGTCGGAGGCTCCTGGAGTGGAGATAGCACTGTTGATTCTTGTATCTATACTTGCAACTATTCCCATAGTTTTTGGCAAGAAATTTGTAAAATGTTTGAATGTTTTTACACTGGAGATAGTTTTGAAACAGATCAGGATAATGATGAATACGCTGGAGTTGGGCAAGTCTTTAGTATGAATGCGGAAAATATGTATTGGAAAAAAACCTTTACCCTCACAGAGCTTAGTGCCGAAAGTATTCCAAAAATTGATCGTTTAAAAATTTCTTTGAATTATTGTCATAGCGGAAGTCGTCTTGATACTTGGTGGTTACGCGCACGCTGTAAAGGAAACGGGCATCATTTGAATGGCTACTTCATTGGTGATCAAGACGTAGATTTATTCAATTATACGACGGGAGCGTGGGATACAATTGGTCTACTTGAAGCACATTTAACAAATAATGATGAAATTTATGCGGAGTATCAGTACTCTCAATTCATCAGTAATTATATTAACCAAAATAAAGAAGTTATTGTTCGTCTTAAATTTAAATCAGACGGAGCAGCTTGGGGAGATCCTCAGCGTTGGTACTTTTTAGCACCATCACGCTATCTTTTAATTGATAAGTTTGACTTAGAGGCACATGTTCAGAATGTTGCTACGTGTGGAGATAAAGTCATCGAAATGGATGAACAGTGTGATGATGGTTCCTTTTGTAGCGATGGCACAGAGTGTACAGGCATAGGATCAAGTGTTTGTGTCAGTATTGGAGACGAAGAATGTAAGCCGCGCGATGGTATTGGAGATAATTGCAGTGCATCGTGTTTAAACGAGAACGCAATTTGTGGAAACAATTTAATTGAAGTTGGCGAAGAATGTGATGACGGTAACCTTGTGGATGGGGATGGTTGTAATGCATCTTGCAAAAATGAAACATGCGGTAATGCTCTTTTGGAGGCACCTGAAGAGTGTGACACAGGAACTCGCTGTGATTTAAATGGTATATATTGTTCAGACCACTCGGATTGTCTAGGTATTGGTGATGAAAAATGTCTTATGCGTAGTGGTGACGATGATAAGTGTAGTGAATTTTGTTTAAATGAAATTTGCGGTAATAATCGCTTAGACTATGGCGAAGAGTGTGATGATGGCAACCTCTTGGATGGAGATGGCTGCAACAGCATCTGTCGTCTAGAATGGTGTCCCAACGGTATTCTCGATATAGGAGAGGAGTGTGATGATGGCAATAGCATTGATGATGATGACTGTAATAATAGCTGCCGAATTCAAGAATGTGGTGATGGAATTAAGAATCGCTCAGTTGAAGAATGTGACGACGGCAAGCAATGCGGTGACGATGAAAAAACTTCGTGTACGACAGATGCCGATTGTACTGGTATTGGTGATAACACCTGTAAAACAAGATCTTTAGATGGTTGTGATAGTAATTGCAAAATTGAATTTGCAGTTTGTGGAAATAATATCTTGGAAGCCGGAGAACAGTGTGATGACAATAATCTCAATGACGGAGATGGTTGTAGCCATACCTGTATGCTCGAATATACCGCTAGTTATGACTTCACAAATTCTTCCTTGAACGGAATTGGCAAAAGTCGCACAGCATGGACTGTTTCTTCTAATGAAAAAATACCTGTAGCAGGTCCTCATTTCACAATTGCCAATGAATATAACCTTAGCC
This sequence comes from Candidatus Altimarinota bacterium, assembly GCA_028279865.1. GTDB lineage: Bacteria > Patescibacteriota > Gracilibacteria > JANQMV01 > JANQMV01 > JANQMV01. The sequence goes on from JANQMV010000007.1 coordinate 4,645, forward strand.
GACCTTTTCAAGTTGAATTTAACCAAATTGCAGCCTTGGACAGTCAGGTTACAAATGTTTATTACGACAAAGTAAAAGCAGAGGATAATAGTCGTTTTGTTTTAAACACAAATCAATCAACATATGTTTTACATAAGTTTGAATTTGAAGTACAGGAAGACGAATACCGTACAGATGAAACTTCTCCAAAAAGAATTCAGTCAATTGAAATCAACTGGGAGGGTTATCCTGAACTCACTGGCTTTCTAGGATTATCAAATCGCAATGTGACTATTTATGCATGGAAAAATAATACTTGGGAAGCTTTAATCTCCAGAAAATGGAATGGTGCCGGTTGGGATAAAGCCGACAGACTAATGACAGCGGTTCTTACAGATAGTATTGGTAATTATATTGATGTAGATCGTAAAATTCATATTATGGTTGGAGTTGATAAAAAAGGAGAAGAAATGCTCAACACGGACCTGTTAGAGTTAAAAATAAAAGCATATCCTTATCGCGCTGGTTATGAATAGAAAAAGTCTGAAACCAAAGGGATTTATGGCTCTAATGAATGTTTTAGTTGTTTCATCGGTCGCACTGGTTATCCTAACAACTCTTAGTACCACTATTGTCTGAGAAAATCAGGTAGCGATTGAATCTGTTAATGCGGATGAAGCATTTTATTTAGCACATGCCTGCGCTGAAGAAGGTTTACTACGCGTGCGCAGAGACATAACCTACAACGGAGGAACTCTTTCTCTCGATACAGACAATGAATGTTCCGTGAATATTAGTAATGTTGGTGTAAACTACACCCTTACTGCCGATGGTAGAAGTTATAATCAAAATCAATCCATTCAAATTAAATTTACACTTGATACTGAAATCGACCTTAGAGATGATGCCAATGATGTGTACAATCGCCACAATTTAAGTATCAGCTCTTGGGAAAAAATATAAAAAACATCTTTCATTATTAATTCGAAAAATATAAACTTATCTAAAAAGCAAAACAAGAAATGTCCTACAAAAAAATACATGCATTCGGGTTAGATATCAGTGATTATTCACTGGAAATTGTTTCTTTGAATAAAAAAAGAAAAGTTGAGTTGTTTTTGCGTGAAAAAATTCCTTTTGGAGTTGTGGTAAATGGGAAAATTAAGGATAAGCAAGCTTTAAGCGAGATCTTAATCAAATTGAAAGAAAAAGCCGGAAAATCTCTCGATACGGATAATGTAATTTTATCCTTGCCTGAAAATAAAATCTTCGCACATGTTTTTAGCGTGCCAAAGTCTTTAGTAAATGATCCGAAGGTTATTTTAAAACTTGCTCAGGAACACATTCCTTTGGATATCAATGAATCAATTTTTGATTATAAGGTAATTAAAGATAAGGAATTACCAAAAAAAGAAAAAAGAATCTATTTTGTAGCGGTCGAAGAAAAGCTTGTTTTTGATTATTTAGAAGTTCTCTCGCTTGCGAAGTTAAAACCGGTTGCCATTGATGTTGAGCCAAGCAGTATTGCAAGAGCCCTAGAAGATCCGAAGAAAAAAGCTCTTCAAAATAAGTTGGTAAAAAAAATTAAAGCAAGACTTGCAAAAGATGAAAAACAAAAAAAGAAAAAAAAGAAAAATCCAGACAAAAAAGACGCAGAAGTAAAAGAAGCTGAAGCAAAGGAAATTGAAGAAATGATAAAAAGCACGCGACCGTTAGCGGAGCTCGCTTTAGACATTGGAGCAAAGCATAGTGTCGCAACAGTCTTTTACAATGCAAATGCTTTCCCATCTATTAGTATCCCTATCGGAGGACATAATTTCAGTCAAATTATTCAAGAAAAACTAAAAACCAAAAATTTTGAAGAAGCTCAGAAAATTAAGACGAAGCTGACTTTAAAGTCTGAAAAATACAAAAAAATTCAAGGACCTTTTGAGGCAGAACAAGATAAAATTATCAAAGAAGTTAAAGGTCTGATTAATTATTTTGAAAAAAATAACGACGTTATTGTCAAAACCCTTTACGTCAGTGGTGGATCTGCTAAATTAGTTGGATTTTTAGAATATATAAAATCCAATCTCGGCATTGAGGTAAAAAAAGCAGTACCTCATATAGAAAAAAAAGAGCGTTTTGATCCTGAATTGTATGTCAATGCTGTTGGTCTGGCATTAAGAGGCATCAGCAAAGACCCTGTAACCGCTGAAATAAATTTATTACCCGCACATCAAAAACGCCTTTTGGTTGAACAACAAGCCAAAAGTGCCATTATTTATTCCTCTTTGGTTGTTTTATTTGTCTCTAGTTTATTAATTGCTTCATTTAATATCGTTCTTTCAAATCTTTATTTTGATTTGGAAGGTTTAGAAAAAGCTAATACTTCTTTCCAGAAAATCGTGGAAGGAACGCGTTACCAAGAAATTGAAGAACATATCCAGGAATTAAATAACAGCGCCCAGCTCGCCAAGCAAACTCTGGCAGAAACATATTCAATTGAATCAATTTATAAGCATTTCTACGCAAACGTTCCCCATGCAATTGTAATTAACCAGTTCAACTACAACAATAAAGAGGGCAAACATCAAATTGAAATAAATGGATTTGCCCTGGAAAGAGAGCAAGTACTTGCTCTTCAGGAAAAAATTAAAGCATCCACCTTCTACGCAAACCTTGTCGCCCCTCTTTCAAACTTGTTGAAACAAAAAGACATATATTTTGCTTTTAACTTTGAGATAGATCTTATTAAATTCCAAGAATACCTTGCCGAAGAGAAGCAAAAAGCAGAAGAAGAAGAAGCGCAAAGATTAAAGGAAGAAACTTTAAACGGAACAGGTGGAAACTTACTGCACGGCACAAGTCCGAATAATCAAAACCAAAAACAAGGTGTATCTGCTTTTAAAACAGGTGATGGTAGTAATTCGAACAATAGCGACATAAAAGCTTTTCAAGAAGGAGATTCTAACCAAAAACCAAGCATTATCCCTTTACAAGAGAATCTCATTGAAACAGAAGATTTAGCGGATTTGGGTAATGATATTGGTCAAATTTCTGACAGCATTGAAGAAATAGAAAATATTGAAGATCAGCAAATTGAAGAAATCTTGAAAAATAGTAATCAAGAATATCCTTTTCAAGAAAAGATTCACGAAAAAGTAGGTGATATCTTTATCATCGAACAAGAATTCAGGCCAGGAGACCAGACAAATCAAAATACCAATTAAAAATAAAAAATGATTCTCAAAGTTCTCAAAACAAACAAACTCGCCAGAATTACGGCATTAATTACTTCTTTTACAATAATTGTGTGTATTGTTGTGGGATTTATGATTATGCGTCTGAGTAACAAAATTCAGGAAACGAAAGTCAGCATTAAACAAAACTCTATCAATGCTTATAAAATCGAAGAATTGCTGGAACAATATCAACAAGTTGAATTTAGCTCTTTGGATACAATTGAAGCTAATAAAAACATCTTAGAAAAAGAAAATATCGTCGCTTTAATCGAAATTATGGAGAAAACCGCATTGCAAAACAAAATTATTCCCTATGTGAATATTGAAGGTGGCGGTGATTTAAGCAATTTATCCAATGAACTCATCTATAATATAAACTTCCAAACCAAAGAATCCAGAATGCTAGCCTATTTAAAAGATTTAGAGCAGCTGCCTTATGTTAGCCAGATTACCCAGTTTCATTCAAACTTCAGTATGAATAATAATGAGCTACATAAGCTTCCCAGTGAAACAGAAGTGCACAATGCGATTCAGACAAAACGTGAGGAAGTAGATCAAACTTACGCCTTACGTTTGAAAGTCTTTTTGCAATAATTTGCTAAACATATTTTTTTTTTGATAAAATCAAGCTGGGTTTTTTAATTAAAATCAATGCCATGTTTCAGAAATATTCTAGAAAAAAAGGATTTACTTTACTTGAGTTATTGATCGTAATCGGAATAATTGCGATTTTAGCGGGAATCGTGATTGTTGCAGTTAACCCTGCGAGGCAATTTGCTCAAGCAAACAATGCGGAAAGGAAGGTTGAAATCAAAAAAATGCTTGATGCAATCACTCATTATTCTGTTGATTACCGCGGAGATATGACAGGCTTACTTCCTGTCGGCTATGTTCGAGGAACAGTTGCCAATATTGTTGCGGGGCCTTCTGCAAACGCTTTGGAAATTGACTTAACCCCGTTAGTTCCTCTATATATGACACCTGATGTTCCACGTGACGCCAGTGTCTCAGAAACAGATCACGACACTGGTTATGATTTTGTTTTGGGGAATGATGGAATGATCACTATTTCTGCTCCCTTGGTTGAATTAGGTGCCAGTCTTTCCATAGAAGCCAGAGGTTCATAGTAAAAACTTGCTTTTATAGAATATTTTGTATTAAAATAGCGATGCTTGCTGTCAAAAGATAACTAAAAAAACTAATCAAGAGTTTGAAAAACAAGATGTTGACACTGTGATTTTTTTATTGTAAAATAAATTAAAACAACCTCAAACAAAAAATAAAATAAATGCTACATCTCTCTGAAAAATCAAATTTAATTTATGGGTTTGTCTTGCTCGCAATAGTTGTGATATTGCTGGCTTTTTTGATGTTGTATTTTTTGTATTATCAAACGAAAAAGGTAGAAAGCGTACCAACGAGGAAAGTACAGTCAACTATTATTGAACTTAATCAAGAAATTTTATCCCCTAATTCAGAAAACATGAAAGGAGGTGAAGAAACATGAAAAAAGGTTTTACACTAATTGAACTTTTGATCGTGATTGGTATCATCGCTATCTTGGCTGGTATCGTAATTATTGCGGTTAATCCATCAAAGCAATTTGCTGAAGCTAATGACGCACAACGTCAAAGTGACATCAATGCTATCTTAAACGCTGTAAGTCAATACGCTGTTGATAACAGAGGAACAACTCCTGCTTTTGTTGATGATGGTTTAGAGAGAATAGTTAGTACTGCTGCTGATATTGGTACCTTCTGTGCTGATCTAGTTCCCGAATATATTTCTGCACTACCAGTTGATCCAACTGATTCTGCTGCTACTTTCACAAATTGTGCAAGTGCTTTTGACACTGGTTATGAAATCGGACTTTCTAGTACTGGTTCACGTATCACAGTGAGAGCTCCTAGTACAGAAGCAAATGATCCAGATGGTGATGGTACAATTGACCCGATCACTATCACTCGCTAATAGCTTTGTTTTAAAAACAAAAATAAAAAGAGCAATTTAACTTGCTCTTTTTGTTTATTTAAGATTTTTCCTTTTTTTAAGTTGCGAAACTCTCGCACCATTTAATCACCAATGGAATCTCCCTAATCAAATCCGAAGCACTAAAATAACTCCCCACTCTTTCCTGCAATTGATCCCCAGCCAGACCACTGACAAAAACACCCGCAGAAGCAGCTAAAAACAAATCGTTTTTACAAGCCAGTCCCGCGATCAAACCAGCCAGAACATCGCCTGTTCCTCCTTTTGTCATACCTGCATTACCTGTTTGGTTAATTTTAATCTCATTAGGAGAAGCAATATAATCTTCTACTCCCTTCAAAACAATAATGCAACCATATTCCCGCGCAGCTTTATAAACATTTTCCTTTGTCGGCTTTACATCAAACAAAACTTCAAACTCCTTCTTGTGCGGTGTTAAAATCACATTTTTCGTTAATAATTTCTTATCCAAGTATTTAAACGCATCCGCATCTAAAATATATTTTTTATCCGGATATTTTTTTAATAAAACATTTACAAAATCTCCCAATGAGTTCTCATTATCAATTCCCGGACCGATTAAGACAGCCTCAAATTCCTGAACTTTAGACTCAATTTCCGATTTTTTTAAAACAACAAACTCTGCTAACTCACTTTTCGTTTTTTTTACTAACTCATTATTCTCAGGCACAGAAGCAAAATAAACCAAGTCTACAACCTTACTTGCCATTTTCGCCGCTAAAAGAGGTGCGCCGTGATATTTTTCACTACCGCCAATAATTAATAATTTTCCATTTTCACCTTTATGAGATCCTTGACTCGGCTTATGTAGAACTTTAACTTCTCCCACACCTGTTTTTTCTTTAATTTCATCAGGAAAGTCAATGTCTACAGCTACTGCTCCCGGAGCCTTGGGAAACATCATGGAGATCACAAAATCTGTTTTGAAACCCGGAGTAGGCAAATCAATTGTCACTTTTTTACCTTTTAGTTTATTTATTCTTTGAACTACACTTTTGTATGGTTCTCTCAATTCACCGGCGATACCCGTACCAAAAAGACAATCCACAATCACATCAAAATCATCGGGAATATCTCCGGCAAGCACATTCTCTCTTTTTTTACCTCGGAAAAGCTTCCAGTTCTTTTGTGATTCAGGCGTTCTGATTTTCTCTGCAGGTTCTAAAAAAAAGACTTCTGCATCCGCCTTCCCTTCTAAATAACGAGCAGCAGCAAAACCATCTCCTCCATTGTTTCCCGGACCACAAAAAAAAGCAATCCGCTTTCCTTCTCCGTATTTTTTAATTAATTCTGCGGCAATTCCCTCGCCAGCCTTTTCCATTAATTTTTCAATCGGATAACCATAATAAATGGCATTTTGGTCGTATAGAATGGTTTTTTGGACAGGCGTAAGCATAGAAATTTTTAGTTTTTGATTTTAAGTAGTAGAGGCGTAATGTAATACTCCTCATTGGCGAAAGCTTCCCTCCATCACAATTTCATTTAAACTTTTTCTCTCACTTGGCATTTCCATTTTCTGTAAATTTTCCGGCAAGTCTTCTTTTTTGCCCGGTTTACCAACAGCAATCATCATTTCTACAGAGTAATTCTCCGGAATGCTCAATTCATTCTTTGCTTTTTCATAATCAAAACCCTGCATACCGTGTACGACTAAACCGGAAAAAACTCCCTGTAATGCTACGTTTTCCCATGCAGCTCCTGTGTCAAAACTATGTGTTAAAGATGGTTTTTCGTTATGATCAAAGGTGTTTTTGGAAACAGCGACAATTAAAGCTGCTGCATTTTTACACCAAACCTGATTTGGTTCGGCAAGTAAATTAAAAAACTTCTCCCAATTTCCCTCTTCGCGCTTAGCATAAACAAAACGCCAAGATTGGTTATTGTAAGATGAAGGTGCCCAGCGAGCCGCTTCAAAGAGGATCATCAACTCTTCGTCAGTAATTGTTGCTCCACTCATCGAACGAGGAGACCAACGTTTTGGAAAAAGTTCATGACAAGAATATTCAAGTTCTCGATTGTTAACTTTCATAGGATTTGAATTAAAGGTTGCCGATACATTCTAAACAAAAAATAAAAAAAGAGCAAAAACACAAAAACAGCAAAATATTTGCTTTTCCAATTCAAAACTGTAGAATTAAACTGTAATAAAAACAAAAAAAATGACAACTACACTTACAACACTGGACGTTTTATATTTATCATTGGCAATTGGATTTGGAGCAATTGCAATTTTTGTGTGCGTCCTGCTTTTACGCTTAAGTAAAACAATCGGACATGTGAATAAAATCACTGAAAAAATAGCCAACATTACTGAGACCTTAGAAGAGTATATCTGGCAGCCCATTCATTTTGTGCAAGATACATTAAAGAAGATGAAAAAATAGAAGTTAAATTAATATATGGAAGAGTGCTTTTGTGTACTCTTTTTTTATTTTTTCAATAATTCTTTTAGTGGTTTTAGTGCATGTACTATACTACCCCCTTTGTCACTAATTCCAACCGACTGTTTCAAGCCAATAGGTATTTATTTGAGAATAAGCTTTTTGGCTTTAATCTGATGATCAATTTTTGTGTTTATAGCCTCTGCGTCTTCAATGTGTCATAAAGATTCTCCAGCCATTTTTCTAAAAAATTACCTTAAATATTCCAATAACTTTTTCACATTTCGCTCCATGCTTCGGACCTGAATACCGTGCCAAGAATTGAAATTTACAGAGTAGTCTTTTGCATTTTTTATAGAAGAATTCGAAACAAATAGCATTAATTTATCCGGAGAAAAGTTCCCCATTAAACAAATAGGTGCACCTGCTTGGTTTCTAAAAACAATATATTGGGCAAAATCTTCTTGTGAAAGCTTGAGATCCTTTAAGTTTATTTTTTTGATTATCTCATTGGTCAGAGATTGAATTTCCGGCGTTGTTTCAACAAAATTTAAATTGCGTAAATATTTGCCGGCAAGGGTTTCAATTTCTAAATTTGCCAATTGTAAATGTAGAACATTTTTTTCAATCTCCAGAGATTGAACAGTTTGCTCAAGCTCCTTAACTTTTTTATTAACATTGAGAACATCAATTCCCCTGATTTTTGAAATTGTGTCTACGCTTGACTCAACCACAACTTTTGGTCCCTTCTTGAAGACTCTCTTGATGAAATTACCGCAATAATTTGCCTTTTTCTTAATATAATTCCATGAACCACCAACTGTAATATGGTTTTTTACTAAATCGGAAACCAAAGGCATTTCATAATATTCTCACATATTGGCATTAATAAATCCGGCAATCATACCCGCAACAGTAAAAACGTTTAAGTAATGAAATTTGGGAATAGGAATAACATAAATAATAATCGAAAGAATAAACAGCATTACAGCTTGTCGTGCATGGAACTGAACAAACTGGCTATCACGCCTTGTCCACATAATTATGACACTAAAAATCCAAATATAGCTAAAAGCTGCTATATCCTTATTTGTTTGGATGTCATCTTTTTGTATTTCTGTAAGTTGCATGATCTAGATATTAGTTGATAGATGTTAAAGGCGTGCCATGCTGAATTTGTCGAAGTATAGACACTGCCTTTTTAATTTAAAAATTATATTGTAATTTTCTTTTTTCATACATTTCTCTTGCTTTTTCATCTCTAATTTTTCTTGATCTTTCGATCGCCGCTCTGGATTGACCTGCCACAGATTCAAGTAATTTGAGATGAGCCTCTGTGTAATCTCTTTCTTCCTGAGCACGCGCAAGCAAAACAAAACCGATATTGCCCATACGTGCCAATAAGATTTTTTGTCGATCTAATCAGTACTTTTTAACATCCCCAAGATCATTTACAATTGACGAAGATAGAGTCCCTAATTCTCCGACCTTCACACCGTCAAAATCTCAAACCTTACCAATAATTTCTTTTTTATTTGTTAAATGATCTTTAATAACCATCAGAGCACTTTTTGAATGTGTCACCTCTCTGAGTTGTTCCAATATTTTTTGCACGAGTGTTGTTAAATCATCCAAATGCAAACCAATTAAACGTCATACTTCATACAAGACAATTAATTCCTCATTTGCAAATTTTAAACGCTTGTAAGTTGTCTCGAGAACCTGAAAAATAAAATCCAGCGCAGTTTCAGGATCCCTTTTTAAGAGATCGTAAAATTTATCGCGAGGTAAAATCATCAAATGTGCATCTTCTATAACCAAAGCATTCGCTGGTCTGACATGATTTGTTTCATCTTGCGAAAGAGCGCCTTCTCCTAAGAATTCCCCACTCTTCAGGGTGGCAATGGATTTTATCTTACCTGTTTGTGTGGTTTGGTTAATTTCCACCTTGCCCGAAGAAATAATGTAAAAACACATATCTCTATCTCATTCCTTAAAAATATACTCTCACTTTAAAACAGTCCTGTCTTCCATTAATTCGATAATTTTTTGGATAGATTTAAACATTATTCTTCAATTTTATTAAGAATTTCAACAGGGTCAGACGATTTTGAAATCACAGAATCTTTGCCAATTTTACCTTCTTTGTAGAGTTCAACCAAAGAGTCATCAAGTAAGCGCATTCCTTGGCTTTTTCCGATCTCAATCATAGAATAAATTTGATGTGTTTCTCATTTCATTATACAATTTCTAATTCCGTCGTTGTTAATCATGATTTCGCGCGCTGCAACTCTTCCCACACCTTCTTTGAGAGGTACAAGCGTTTGAGAAACAACGGCTTTTAAAGACATTGCAAGTTGCATTCGGATTTGCTGTTGCTGATATGGAGGAAAGACATCAATCACACGATCAACAGTTTGCGCCGCATCAACGGTATGCAGTGATGAAAGCACTAAATGCCCCGTCTCTGCCAAAGTGACAGCGGCAGAAATTGTTTCCAAATCACGCATTTCTCCGACCAAAACTACATCGGGATCTTGTCTTAAAGCTGACTTAATTGCCTTTGCGAAAGAGGTCGTATGGCTATTAATTTCACGTTGAGTCACCATGCTTTTTTTGTGGTGATAAATAAACTCAATCGGATCTTCAATCGTAATGATATGACACTGTCGTTGGTAATTAATATAATCTAAAATTGCCGCCAAAGTTGTAGACTTACCACTACCCGTTGGTCATGTCACCAAAACAAGACCTCGAGGAAGCTTGGCAATTTCTTCACCGACAGGTCCTAGGCCAATTTCTGCAAAAGAAGGAATTATATAAGGAATGACTCGAAAGGCGATTGCCGGTCAATTTTTCTCCTGATAGAGATTTACACGAAAGCGTCAAACTCCTTTGATACCGTAAGAAAAATCGACTTCATTTTCTTTATGAAAAGTTTCCTTACGATGAGGAGAAGCAATTTCGTCAATAATTAAATCAATGTCCGCTTTTTTTAAAGAAGGCAATTTTTCAACCGGATAAAGTAAACCATCTTTTAAGCGTAAAATAGGTGGTTTTCAAACTGTAAGATGTAAATCCGAAGATTCACTTTTTACCACCTCTGATAACACATAATTTAAATCCATCAGCTTAATATAAGTTAGTGTATTATTCTTATCTTCTAATTCTAGCAAAAATTTACATATTTTGCAAGAGTTTTCGTTTGATTTATCTTAAAATTAAGCTTGCATAATAGTAGCTAAAAAGCTAGAGTGTTTTGCGCTTGCTGACTTGCCATCATAGCTCAGTAGGTAGAGCGCATCCATGGTAAGGATGAGGTCTCGGGTTCAAATCCCGATGATGGCTCCAAGACCATTTGGTCATTTTATAATTTTAAATTTTTAATTCCACAAAGATATGCCGAGAGGAGTAAAATCAACAGTAGTTGTCTTTCGTTGTACAACAGACGGCTGTAACCGTGCAGTGCAAACCATTCATACAAACAAAAAAAAGAACCCCAAACCAACGCGGGCAAAATTTTGTAACGGTTGCCGTAAGGTCGTTCCGCTCAAGCCTAAAGATGAAGTAAAATAAAGTAATTTAAAAGAACGCAGGAAAACTTTTTTTAAGGGTTTTGCTTCTTTGCTTTCCTGATTAAGTTTGTTACAATCCAAGAGGAGTTTTTATCTCCGCTTGGATTTTTAAAATTAAAAAATAATACAATGAAAAAAATCATTTCCATCTTTGCTTTTACAATTCTCTTGTTCAGTGGATGTAGCCTTTCATTAGAAAAAAACAAAAGCCTTTCTCCTGAAGATCACGCACAAATTGGTGAAGCTTTATTGCCCCAAGACATACTTTTCTTGGTAAAGTTTGAAACAACTGATGAAAATGAGTACCAAAATTTTCAGGCATTGCAAGACATCCTGATACCTCAAGAATCAAAAACAAAAGCAGATTTTTTTTCTAACCTTGAAGCGGAATTAATTTCCTATGATCTGGATTATAATAATGACATCAAGCCTCTTTTTGGAGAAAGAACTCAAACCATCATTGCTCTGGGAGGCGATCTGGAAAAACAAATAAAAAATCAAGCTGCAAATGCTTACTTGATACAAAGTATTGATAATTTGTCAAAATACAAAGAAATTACTGACAAGCTACTTCTAAAAGAAGTAATCACTCCCGTTGAAAACGGCTACCAATTTATCTCTTTTTCTGCAGGAGAAGATGCCTTCTTCGGACAAAAAAATGGCTACATCGTCCTAAGCAATAATTTGGAGGAATTTAATCGCATGATGGGAATAAACGTTATTAACAGCCTTGTCTACAGTGAACATTACGCAAAAGTAAGAGAAAACTTACCTGAGACTTTCTTAGGCTTAACATATTTTAATCTAAATTTGTTAATAAGCTCAATTCAAGAATATGCAAAAAATCATCCGGATGACTTCGAAGAGAATTTGCTTGCTCTTTTCCAAAACCCCATCATAAATGTCGTTAATAGTCTTGGTGTCAGTATTAATGCAGAACCGGAAGGAATAAAAATATTGGGATATACGCATGGCAATAAGCAGGCTCTTGACGAAGTTGACCTGAAGTTCAATGAAATTCCCAATAGAGCTTCTTATTTAAATAAATCTTTACCTGGCAAAGGGCTTTACCTTTATGCGGAAGGATTTGATTTAAGGGAAAAATTCAGGCAGTTTGAAGAAAATCTCGCAACAAACGACCCTGATTTTTTTGAACTATATGAAGAACAAAAAAAACAAATTAAGAATATTATTGGACTTGATCTGGAAAAAGATATTTTAACTTGGCTTGATAACTCCGTTAATTTAACTATTCAAAACACTGACAAAGTTCTCCCGGGAATTACCTTTGCAGCTGATGTTCGTAGCAATCCGGAAGGAGCAGGCAAACTGCTTGATACGCTTGATAGTTTTCTCGCTATTGCCATGCTTTCACTCCAAGAGTACTCAGCAGCAATTAATAAGGAAGAAATTGAGATTGGTCAAAGCACATTTAAGCAAATCACTCTTTTGCCTGAAAATCTGCCTTTGGAAATTCAAGAAAAAGGAGATCTGGTTGTCTCAATTTTGTCTGACTTAAAAATTTCTTACGGTATTACTGATAATAATATTCTGATTTTTACAACTTACCCGGATTTTGTAGAAGATTTTGAAAATGACATTGTTTCTGAGAATATAGCCTATAAGCAAGTTAAAAACAAAATCGAGAAAAAAGGACAAGGAGTTTTCTACTTTTCGCCGGAAACCTTCCTGCAGCATCTAAATGCCATTCTGAACCTAACGGGAGAACTCGCATTAATGTCTCCTTCGGATAGAGAAGGTTTTGAAATTGTTAGTAATTTTTTCAAACATTTTGAAGCATTTATTTTTACAACAGTTGCGCATGAATATGATTATGAATTACAAGGATATTTGAAGATTCACTAGTTTTAATAAATTTAAGCAATATGGAAAAAATTTTGGTAACAGGAGGTGCGGGATTCATTGGTTCAAATTTCTGCAACTTAAACAAAGAACAATACCAAATAACAGCACTTGATAACCTATTTTTAGGTGATGTTGATAACCTTGAAGAGGAGATTAATTTTGTCGAAGGAAATGCCTGCCAGAAGTCTGACTTGAATAAAATTGGAAAAGTCGACTATGTTTTACATTTAGCAGGAACTTCATCTGCACCAATGTTTATGGATGATGGATTTGTTGATGGGTATGTAAACTCCATACAATCTTTTGTCACTGTTTTAGATTGGGCGCGTAAAAACGGAGTTAAAAAAGTTCTCTATGCTTCAACATCCTCTTTATACGGTAATAACCCTCCTCCACTGGTGGAAACACAGCATGTAATTCCGCCTAATCACTATGCCGTCACTAAAGAAGTATACGAACATTGCTCTGCTTGTTACAATAAAGTTTATCCTGAAATGGACATCATCGGCTTTCGTTTCATGAGTGTCTATGGCAAAAATGAAGAAGCAAAAGGGATTTATGCGAACCTGATTTCACAATTTTGTTGGGATATTGGCAGAGATTTAGCGCCGGTTGTTTATGGAGACGGAGAACAAACACGTGATTTTACAAATGTCCGTGATGTAGTCGCAGCCATAACTTTGGCAATAAAAACAGAAAAAAAGTTAGGTGCAGATGTTTTTAATATTGGAACAGGTAGAACAACCTCACTTAATCAAATTATCGCTGCGATTAATAAAAGTTTTGGCAAAAGTATCCAGCCTCAATACATTGAAAATCCTGTTAAAGAAGGTTATGTAGAAACACAACATGCGGATATTTCAAAAATAACAAATAAATTAGGCTATAAACCCAAAATACAATTAGAGGATGGTATTGACGAGCAGGTCAAAAATTTACGCATGGATAAAATCAGACAAAGCAGTTCGGACAATTTTCGCTAAAATAATTAAAAAGTAAAATTGTAAAAAACAAAAATGTATCAAAAAAAAATTATAATATTGTTGGCTTTTGTCCTGCTAAATCCTAGATTTGTTTTTTCTGCAGAGCAAAAAGAGGAAGTACATCCTTGTATGACTGCTTGGAATAATAAAATGCAAGAAGTTGATGAAGAATATATTGTAGGTCTAAATAACCTGCTTTTTCAGGATGTGACGACTAGTGCGATTTTAGAATCTGAAGCATTGAGTTATAACATTCGTAGTCATCACTGTAAAATGTTTCAAATTTGTGAGTTGGTTGAATTAAGTCATGCCAATCGAGCAGAAGAGGACACCGAACAATTTGTAATTGGCAAATTAATGCGTTGCCAGCAAACACCTATCAGCGAGTTTGGTGGTTTTTTCGAGCAATGCAGCAGTGAAAACATTCAACTTCAAATTGATACAAATTCGCTTTGGTCAAAATGCAACGAACAAGCTGAAGAACGTATTGAAAATATTGAAATTGTGACAGAAACAGAAGTGATAAAAAGCAACACAGCAAAAACAACTAGTAACCTTGTGGGATATTTAATCAAGCTCAATGCAAAATTAGACAAACTTGCTATTGATGTGGGTGATATGATTGGAACACTTTTTGACGTTACAAGAAAAATGACTTGCGTACAAAAGAGCTGCCATTAAAAAAAGAACTTATGAAAATGCATGTAGATCTTCACAAAACAAAAAAAACAGCTGTCTGGATACTCGTTTTTTGCCTTTTTTTAAATTCAATTGGATTTATTAAGGCAGGTAATGCAGAAGTGGAAAAATATTGTACAAGGCAGCTTGGAACAAGTTGGAGAAGTTTTGAATATGAGCCGAGAGCGATTGAATATGAGAACAAAAGGTATTCTCAACTGAATGAAGAGTATCATCAAGATATTAATGACCTTTTTGCCGATTCAATTCAAAAAATTCTGCGCGCTGTTGAATCAGAGACGTCTTTGAATCAAGTTTGTACTGACAGGTTAATTACTAAAAAAGTTCGTGAAACAATTACAACTCATGAAATTTCACAAAAAGCCATTTGTCGCTATGCCCGTTACAAAAAAACTCTTAACGCAAAGCTGAATTACATTGCGACCCAAGATATAAATGACCCTGATGTGAAGGAATTGATACAAGATTCTGAAAGTAACTTACAGCTCAACACATTTCAAGCACTTCAACTCTTTCGTGAACAAATTGAAACAGAAATTAAGATTGCCAGAGTCAGTATTGACAAAACACTTGCTGCTTATGATGAAATGATGATTATGTATCCTTTGCATTTACGTTTTCGCTGTATTATTTCTGACTTACTCACACTGCGAACTCACATTGCAAAATTGGTGAATATTTTTTTCTGTTTAGATCGATATATCAACGCAGCATCAGATAAACTTGATTAGCTGATTTGAATTCTAAAAATTTAGATAACTTAAAACAAAATTTGAATTTATTTAAAAAAATAATTGGTATATCCTTTTTTGTCTTCCTAATCGGTAGTCCTGTCTTTGCTGAGGAATTAAATGTAACTATTGATGAAAGGACTCATGATGCAGAGGATATTTATAAGCAAATTACTCCGGGTAGAGATCCCCGAGATATGTATTTGTCAATCTATGAGTCAACTAAAAAAGATATTGATCAAAAAACGTTAGAGCGAGTCTCTAAGCAAAGCAATTTTAGCCAAGAAGAGCTGGAATCAATTTTAGGAGGAGTTTTTACAGAAGGCTTTCGTAGCAAGTGTGAGTCTCTTTTTCAATCACAGACATCACAAAGCTTGTACAGTTGTATGGCGATTTTAAAAGATAATTACGAATACGAAAAACACTTAATTACTCTCGAAACAAGTTTAAAAGGAGATTCTGATGCGAGCGAAATTTGGAGCGACGGAGATTTGAGTAATAGTTTTTTTGACTTAATCGTTGATTTAAATATTATTGAAATTATACTTTTTGGAGAAAACACTTACCAGTACCCCTTTGGGGATTCTTATAATTTTGACTTGTTTGGAGAGCATAATGATGGAAATTCCGGGAGTGATCAAAGTGATGAAGTCGATGATGGAGTCGATGGTAGTGAAAAAAACAAAGATGACTCAGTAGATGATTCAAAAATTTGTATTGATCCGGACGAAATTATTTTTGAAAAAACCATTTGGACAACAAATAATAATTTAATTTCAGGCAGTTTTTCATCTAGTGATAACCCTTATCTAGGAAGTAGGTTTCAATTCCCAGAAAGTGGCGACAATTGCTCTGGAGAAAGCCTGTTTCAAGGTTTGCTTTGTCTCGAATCTTGGCCGTGTGACAATTTTTTCTGTGTTAAAATTTCTGCAGCGCCACAAGCGATAGGTGGAGGATCAGCAAAGGCCACTTTCATTCAAGAACTTATTACTGTTGGCCTTGAGCAATTAAACTACTTAAAAGGGCACACTCTAACAGTACAAAAAAATTCTAATGAAAGATTCATCATTAGTGTTGGTAAATTTTTTGATAGACCAATTAGCCTTGATGTAATCACACAAGGAATTCCAATCAAATTAGTGCCAAAAGAAACGGCTTTTGACAAAGAACAAGGTATTTTAGCAAAACTTCAGACAGAGCTTTGCAAAGAGCTTGGTTTTTGGTGTCCTGAAAATAATAACACTGTCAGTAATCATCTTAGTAAAACAATTAATATGCAAACAGAGGAAGGAGATTTACAACAGACAACTTATCGTAATATTTTACTCAATGAGGAAAAATTAGACTTAAAATTTAAAGAAATTCAAGAAAACTTTAAACAAGCTCAAAAAATCAAACATAAGCAAAGTTTTTGGGAAGAAACAAAGAAAAACTTCAATATCATGGGGCTTTACTTTGATTCTATTAAAAATGCTTTTATGCAGCTAAATACAACCGGAATGGACATTCTCTATAAAACAGGAAATAGTTGTAATTAGATAAATTATTCAATCTGAACTTTAATGCGAATAAAACTAAAAAAAATCGGCATAGCTACTTTTTTTATCACACTTTTTAGTGTTCAGCCTGCTTTTGCGAAAGTATATAACCCTCTTGTCACACAGTGGTTGGATGAAGTGGATCAAATTCTCGAAGAAGTCCAGTTAAATTCAACAAAAGAAGAATCCGAAGATCAAAAATGTTCTAAAAAAGAATGGTCATCTTTTGCCAAATCTTTTTTGTCTTATGGTAATTTTACAGGAGAATGGGGTGATTTAATGCGCAATGACTGTTTGCGTGAAGATCTCTGGCAGTTAGAAGACAAAGTTAGTGAAATCAGCCAATTTGGTTTGCTAGAAGCGAAAAAATGTGAAGAAAATTTAGTTTTACTCAAAAATGCATACGAAAATTTAACTCACCACATTGATGGATTACGCCTTTATGGAGAAGATAGTGAGTTAGAAAAAAATGAATCTACAAATTGTCCAAGCTGTAAAAAGGCGGAAATTGTCGGAGAAGAAAATACCTACACTCAATATTATTCTAAAATCTACACAGAAAAAGGGTGTGAACTAACGCGTGAAAAATCAAAAAAATGGAAAGAAGAATTCGAAAAATTAAAAGAGAGTTTTAATCTTTTTAAAAACATCAAAGCCCTCTGGGAAAATGGGATAAGTGACCATTCTTGGGAAATCACAAGCGCAGATTATGCCGCAGCACAAAAATCAGCTGACGGCTGGTGGGGTAGAACTTGGAATGCGTTTTATAGCTACAATGGTCGCCAACTTAATTTTAGACACTTACGGGATGGTGAGGATAGCTTGATCGGAGCAACCCGTATGGGAGAACTAGCTAAAAATGCAGGTCAGGCAATGGCGGAAGTTCTCCTGCCTCCTACTGTGGCAGATTTAGTCGAAATTTATCCGCAACAATTAGAAGTGTATCAAGCTCTTAGTTATCACAAAGAACAAGTCATTCTGGATGAAGATTTGGCTGAATGGAAAAGTAAACTTGACTTAAAATACGGTGTAAGCAATAGCACTGAAGACGATCTTGAAAACTATTTAATCAGCTTAAATAATTCAATCAAAATTCTGATTGATACAAAAAATCCGATTATTGAAAGATATTATAAAAAATTAAAAAATGTTGCTGAAAATCATTGTCGCAATTTGTATGGCGCATGTAAGGAGTAAGATATCTTGATTTTTGATTTGTAATATATAAGATATTAAAGCTAAAATTTTGAATTTATAATTTTTAATTCTCAAAAGGATGTATCGAACACACAACTGCAATCAATTAAACTTAAAAAATAAGGGAGAAAATGTGACTTTGTCCGGTTGGGTACATAGACGTCGCGACCATGGAGGTTTAATTTTTATTGATTTGAGAGATCGTTATGGCCTTACTCAAATTGTTTTTGATCCGACAGATTTTCAAAATGCTCATCAAATTGCGGAAGGAGTACGTTCGGAATATGTTTTAAAAGTACAAGGAACTGTACGCTCCAGATTAGCCGGCGCAGAAAACAAAGAACTCGCGACCGGTGAAATCGAAATTTTAGTTGAAGACATTGAAATACTCAACACAGCACTAACGCCTCCTTTTGAAATTGATCAGGACAAAAAGGTAAGCGAAGAAGTGCGCCTAAGCTATCGTTATCTTGATCTCAGACGAGAAAGGATGAAAAATAATATCTTAATGCGCCATAAAATTATCAAAATGATTCGGGATTTTATGGTTGAAAAAGATTTCGTAGAAGTAGAAACACCTATTTTAATAAAAGGTACGCCGGAAGGCAGCCGTGAATATCTTGTCCCAAGTCGTTTGTATACAGGAGATTTTTACGTACTACCGCAAAGCCCCCAACAGCTTAAACAACTTCTGATGGTTGCAGGTATGGATAAGTATTTTCAAATTGCGCGATGTTTTCGTGACGAAGATCAACGAGGCGATAGACAACCGGAATTTACTCAACTTGATGTAGAAATGAGTTTTGTAGAGCAAGAAGATGTGATTGAATGGACCGATCAATTGTTAAAAAAGATTATCGCAGAATTATACCCTCATAAAAAAATGAAGTTCAACGATTTTCCTCGGATGACTTACCTTGAGGCAATGAACAAATATGGAAGTGACAAGCCGGATGTACGTTTTGGTTTAGAATTTATTGATGTGTCTGAAATTGGAGAAAAATCGAGTTTTCAAGTTTTTCAAAAAGCCGTAGAAAATGGAGGTGTTATAAAAGCAATTCGTGTACCAAATGGTGCTGATTTCAGTCGTAAAGACATTGATGAATTAACGCGAATTGCGACTGATAATGGTGCAAAAGGCTTAGCTTATATCACAATGACGGATGAAGGACCAAAATCACCGATTTTAAAATTTTTAAGCGAAGAGGAAATCAAAATAATTTTAGAAAAAACTAAGGCACAAAAAAGTGATATTATTTTCTTTGGTGCCGATAGTTTTCAAACAGTTTGTGAAAGTTTGGACAAGGTCAGACTTGCCTTGAGAGATAAATTAGAATTAGTTGATGATGATGAACTTGCTTTTCTCTGGATTACTGATTTTCCAATGTTTGAAATTTCTAAAGAAACAGGAGAATTAAGCGCCTGCCATCATCCTTTCACTAGGCCGAAAAGTGAAGATATTGAGTTGCTAAAAACCAACCCTGTCAAGGCTCGTTCGGTTGCATATGATATTGTTTGTAATGGTTCGGAAATTGGTGGCGGATCTATGAGAATTCATGAAAAGGAATTGCAGGCACAGGTTTTTGATGCCTTGAATATTACCAAAGAAGATGCAGAGCAAAGATTTGGTCATATGTTAAAAGCTTTTGAATATGGGGCACCTCCACATGGAGGAATTGCTTGGGGACTTGACCGTCTTGTGATGATTCTGCAAAACGAATTAAATATCCGTGAAGTAATTCCCTTCCCGAAGGATCAAAAAGCCAAAGACCTCATGTTGGGAGCACCAAGCCCAATGCCAACCGAACAAGTAGAGGAGCTTGGTATTAAAATTATTGAGGAGGACTAATCAACCATTTAAAAAATGGAATTAACTCAAATTAATCAAAAGCTCGATAAAATTATTGAGTATCAAGAAAAGCAAATACAATATGCCAAAATCCGTTTTTGGCTAAATTTTGTCTTTATTTTAATTTTCATTATTTTACCCTTAGCTTTACTTCCTTTTTTTGTTAACAGAGTTTTTGAAGTTTATGGAAAAATTATCTAACAAATAGAATGGACAAATTATCCGATTTAACATCAAAAATTGCCAAGAGTCATGATCTCAAAGGAGAAATGGACGCAGCTTTTGTTCTGGAGAAAATGAAAAAATTAATCAAATCTCAATGGGGAGAAAAAGGTCTCAAAAACCTCAAACCACAAAAGATCATTTTCAATAAAATTTATATTAAAGCAAGTAATTCGGCTTGGGCTCAAGAAATACAGCTGCATAAGCATGAAATAATTACTCAATTAAATGAAGAAAAAATTAGGAGAATCTTAGAAGTAAAAGTTATTTTATAAAATATTTTTTGCATTTTACCAAAAAACTGATAAAATGTTTCATCGTGGGACGATGTTTTATTTTATAGCTTTTTCATACGTTTTTTGATGCCTGTTACAATTCAACACATAATTGCCAAAGCTCAAGAAATCATACCTGAATTAGACGAAGCAAGAATTTTAGATGCCTTTGAATTTGCTCAAAAATCACATAAAGATCAAAAGCGTAAATCAGGAGAACCTTACATTATCCATCCTTTAGCTGTTGCTTATAACCTGCTTTCACTCAGCCCTGACGAAGACACGATTATTGCAGCATTACTGCACGATGTACTGGAAGATACTGATGTCACACCAAAAGAAATTGAAAAAAAGTTTGGGGCAACAGTGCTTAAGCTTGCCCAAGGTGTTGAAAAGATCAGTAAAATTCAACTGCAAGGTAAAGATCGCCAAATCGGCAGCTTGCGTAAAATGTTTTTAGCAATGGCTGAAGATTTGAGGGTTATTTTCATAAAACTCGCAGATCGCCTACACAATATGAGTACTCTTGATAGTATGCCTCCGGAGAAACAAAAGCGTATGTCTCAGGAAACAATTAATATCTATGCACCAATTGCGGGTAGATTGGGTATTTATCATTTTAAAACACCTTTAGAAGACCTCGCATTTAAATATCTTTATCCCAAGGATTATCAATGGCTAAAAAAAGAAATTGGCAAATTGGAATCAAAACGCGAAAAAAAAATAGTTAAAATTGCAAATTTATTGAAACTAAAACTTAAAAATAGTGACCTTGAGTTTGAAATATCAGGCAGGGTCAAACATTTTTACAGCATCTATAAAAAAATGCAAAACCAAAACAAAGAAAGCCTGGAACAAATTTATGATATTTTTGCATTGAGGATAATTGTGAATACAACAGGAGAATGTTATGCCGTGCTTGGCGATATTCACAAACATTGGACGCCGCTTTCCTATCGCTTTAAGGATTACATTGCCGTGCCAAAACCAAATGGTTACCAGAGCCTGCATACAACTATTATTGGTGTTTTAGGCGATAAAAAAGCACAACCGGTTGAAATTCAAATCAGGACTAAAAAAATGCATAAGGAATCCGAATACGGTATAGCATCACACTGGGCATATAAAGAGCAAACATCAAAAGAGAGGACTAGATGGGTTCAGGGACTTGTAGACCTTGAACAGTCGCTACAAGACAATATTGAGTTTGAAGAGAATTTAAAAAATGATACTTTTGGCGATCGTATTTTTGTTTTAACTCCCGGTGGCGATATCAAAGATTTGCCGAATGGAGCAACTCCTGTTGATTTTGCTTATTCTATTCATACCGAAGTTGGTCATCGCTGTATTGGAGCAAAGGTAAATGAAAAAATTGTTTCCCTAGACTATCCTTTGAGTAACGGTGACGTAACAGAAATTTTGACAAATAAAAATGGCAAACCAAATCAATTTTGGTTAAATTTTGCTATAACCTCACATGCAAAACAGCGAATTAAAGCTTGGTTCAGAAATCAAGATATTGATAAGGTTATTAAAGCAGGTAAAGATTTGCTTAATAAGCAATTAAAACGACTTGGTCATAGTGAACTTGATCCACATTTATTGATTTTAAAAAATTATGAAGGCAAAAAACTAACATTCAAAGAAAGAGAACATCTCCTAGAAAAGATGGGAAATGGCTCTTTAAGTTCAATGATTGTTGTCAAAAAACTTTTTCCTAAAGATAGCCTGCTTTCTCCTAAGAAAGAAGAAAAAGCAAATTTAAAGTCTGATCTTCAAAGCATACAGCCCAAAGTAATTGTTTCTGGCGAAGATTTTTACAAAACAAAATTAGCTGCTTGTTGCAAACCGACTGATCGAGATAGTATTATTGGCTATGTAACACGTGGTAACTATATTTCAGTACATAATAAAAAATGTCGCACAATCCAAAGATTAAGACATAAAGAACGCCTCATAGATGTCAACTGGTCAAATGAGAAACCCAAACATCGTGTCAATCTAATCATTAAAATCGTAGATCGAGTTGGTTTAATCAGAGATATTGCGCATGTTTTTGCTTTACACAATGTAAATATCATTTCTATGGAATCTGGTGATCCCAAACTATCCAAAGGTTTGCATAAAATGAAGTTTGCTATTCAAATAGAGGATGTCGATAGGCTAAACCATATTTTCAATCGACTCGAAAGTGTTGAAGGTGTTACGAGTGTAAAAAGAATCGTGACAAATTAAAAATAAAAAACACTCCGCTAATCAATGAAGTGTTTTTTTGTCTTTAAAACTTTTTAACCGTTTTTAATAGCGCGCAAAATGAGCAAATGCCTTGTTTGCTTCAGCCATCCTTTGTACATCCATTTTCTTTTTAATTGCTCCGCCCATTTCAGAAGCAGCATCACTAAATTCTTGAGCTAACTTTTGTGGCATTGCAGTATTTTTTCTTTTGCGACATTCTGCCAAAATCCAGCGAATACTCAACGTAAGCTGTCTTTTTGGCTTTACTTCGACAGGGACTTGGTAAACGGCACCTCCGACTCTTTTTGGCTTAACTTCAACTCGAGGCATAACATTATGAATCGCCTTTTCAAAAACCTGGTCAGGTTTCTTATTTTGTTTTCTCAGAATTTCGAATGCATCCTGCATAATTTTTCTCGCAACAGACTTTTTACCGTCTAGCATCAGCTGGTTAATAAATTTTTCAAGTAATGCATTTGAACTGTCGGGGATATAATTTGCTTTCTTTTGTGCCATGTTATTAAATTATTGATATGAATTTATAAAATTAACTTTTCTTTGCTCCATACTTTGAACGACCGCGTTTACGATCTTTAACTCCCTGAGTATCAAGGCTACCACGCACAACATGATAACGTACACCGGGAAGATCTTTTACTCTTCCGCCGCGGATGGTCACCACACTATGTTCTTGGAGATTGTGTCCTTCTCCGCCAATATAAGCATTAACCTCTGTTCCATTTGTAAGACGTACACGCGCAATTTTACGCAAAGCAGAATTCGGTTTTTTTGGTGTCATTGTAGTCACTTTAACACAAACTCCTCTTTTTTGAGGCGCACCTCTCTTTAATTTGGATGGTTGAGATTTTAGCGTGTTAAAAGTATTTTGCATCGCAGGCGATTTACTCTTCTTCGCTGTTGTTTTTCTTGATTTACGAATCAACTGATTAATTGTTGGCATGATTTAGACTTTAGAATATTAAGTTTAGAAATTATTATAGCGTGTCATCCCTGATTTTGTCGAAGGGTGTGCACACTCCTTATAAATGTCTCTCTTCGACCAAGCTCAGAATGACATTTTCATATTTTGGTTAATTATTATCTTTTGCAACAGTGCAACTTACTCCCACCCCTCTCAGATGACAAGCTTTTATGCTGCCGCTGCCTCTTCTTTAGCTTGATATTTTCTACGGTAATTTTCTCCAGCGGGGATCAATTTACCAATAATAACATTCTCTTTCAAGCCATTTAAGCGATCAACATTCTTTGTGGTGGCTGCTTCCACAAGAACACGGATTGTTTCCTGGAAAGAAGCTGCTGAAAGCCACGAGTGTGTTGAAAGGGAAATACGGGTTAAACCTAGTAATAAGCGCTCTACAATCGCAGGATTCTTACCTTCTGCTTCCATTTGAGCATTAATACGATTTACCTTAATAATATCCTCAACTTCACCCGGCAATAAATCTGTTCCTCCTGACGCTACAATTTTCACCTTTGAAAACATTTGCTTCGCAATAATTTCAATATGCTTATCATTGATTGTTTGACCTTGTGAGGCATAAATGTGTTGTACTTCACTCACAATGTATTTTTGAACATTGTAAACATTCGTCATATTCAAAAGCGAAGACAAATTCAAATGTCCGGCGTTGAGAGGTTGACCAACTTCCACATACTCACCGTTACTCACCTTAAGCGAGTCACCGGCTGGCAAAGTGTATTTAATGATTTGTTTTTCCGAGTGCTTGATTGTGATTGATTCTTTGGTGATTTTCTCAACCGTGCCGGCAATCTTAGCCTTTATTGTGCCTTTATCAACTGTTGATTTGGCAATAATTTGTTTTTCTTTAACAGAATCACCTTTCTTTACAACTGGTTCGTAAATGTTGATCAAATTATAAGCATCTATTCCTTTTTCTTTAGCTTTAATCGTAACTTCGGTTTCACTGTCAACCTGTTTAACTTTCACTACTCCGGCAATTTCGGAAAGTAGAGCTGGAGTTTTTGGAGAACGTGCCTCAAAAAGCTCTTCCACACGGGTTAAACCTTGAGTAATATCGGCACCTTCAGCCACACCACCCATATGAAAAGTACGCATAGTCAACTGAGTTCCCGGTTCACCAATTGATTGAGCTGCAATAATTCCTACAGCTGTACCAATTTCAACTGTTTTGTTTGTTCCGAGATTACGTCCGTAACATTTTTGACAAATACCATTTTCGGTTAAGCATGTGATAATGGAACGTACCCTAACATTGTCTAAATTTAACTCTTCAATTTTACGGTTGATTTCATTACCGATTTCTTGACCTTTTTTCGCAACTACTTTTTTTGTCTTTGGATTCTTCAAATTTTCTGCCAAAGTACGTCCAAAGATTCTATTTTCAAATTTTTCTCCGATTTTCTCACTTTCTTCTCGTGTAATCACGTGTGAATCTACAGAGCCACAATCTTTTTCGCGAATAATGATATCTTGCACAGCATCAACCAAACGACGGGTTAAGTAACCAGCTTCAGCGGTTTTTAAGGCTGTGTCTGACTTACCTTTACGTCCTCCGTGAGTCGCAATAAAATATTCCAGAATTGTAAAACCTTCTTTAAGGTTAGATTTAATGGGTAACTCAATTGTCTTACCGCTTGGATTGGCAACAAGTCCTTTCATACCACATAGCTGAGTGATTTGTCCCCAGTTACCCCTCGCCCCGGAATCAATCATATAGTGAACGTGGTTTTCCGGATTCTTTTTAAAATTAGAGATCATTTTATTCGTTACGTCAGACTTGGTATTTGACCAAATTTTTATCGAGTGGTTATAGCGTTCATCTTCGGTAATGAGACCTTTCCAATATTGATTATTAATTTTGCGAATTAATTCATTGGAATCTTCAATAATTTTTTCTTTTTCATTTGGTATTTGTACATCTGAAGCAGCGATTGAAAGTCCTGATTTTGTTGCAAATTTAAAGCCAATTCTTTTAATTTTATCAGCAACTTGGCTTGTTGTTTGAACATCAGTCTTGTCATAAATCACCCCAATCAGATTCTCGATGTCATTTTTACGCATTACTTTGTTAATGAACCCGACTTCTTCCGGTAAGAAAGAGTTCAGGATAATTCTACCAACAGATGTCTCTACAATTTCTCCCGCACGACGAACTTTAATTTTAGCCTGCAAATCACAGTATTTCATGCGATATGCGTTAATTGCCTCAGAATCTGAGGCGAAAGCCATACCTTCTCCTTCTTTTCCATCAAAAACTTGCGTAAGAAAATAACATCCCAAAACCATATCTTGCGTTGGTGTAATCACCGGCTTACCGGCAGATGGTTTGAGTAAGTTTTTATCTGAAGCCATAATATTTTTTGCTTCAGCTTGAGCCTGAGCAGAAAGGGGTACATGTACCGCCATTTGGTCACCATCAAAATCCGCATTAAAGGCTGCACAGACAAGCGGATGAATCTGTATGGCTTTTCCTTCCACAATTACCGGCTGAAAAGCTTGAATTCCCAAACGATGCAATGTAGGAGCCCTGTTCAAAAGAACATAACGACCTTGAATGACTCTTTCCAAAATATCCCAAACAAGTTTTTTACCTTGTATTAAAAGTTTTTCTGCTCCTTTGACGTTATAGGCATATTCGCCACGAATCAGTTCACCAATCACAAAAGGTTTGAACAGTTTCATCAACATTTCTTTTGGTAAACCGCATTGGTGAAGCTCAAGATGAGGCCCCACCACAATCACCGAACGACCGGAATAGTCAACACGTTTTCCTAATAAATTTTGACGGAAGCGACCTTGCTTACCTTTGAGCATGTCAGAAAGTGAGCGTAGTTTGCGTCTGTCACCAGCGGTGAAAACGGCTTTACCCGCCCTAGCACTGTTATTGAGTAAAGTATCAACTGCTTCTTGAAGCATCCTTTTTTCATTACGACAAATCACTTCCGGCGCTCCAATTGACATCAAACGTTTGAGACGGTTATTACGATTAATCACGCGACGATACAAGTCATTTAAATCCGAAGCCGCAAAGCGTCCTCCATCAAGCTGTACCATCGGTCTTAAATCCGGTGGAATGACAGGTAATCTTTTGATAATCATCCACTTTGTTTCAATGTTGGCTTTTAACATTGAGCCCACAAATTTAATCCTTTTTACCAGTTTCTTTTGTTTTTGTCCGGAGCTCTTTGCTCTTTCAGCTTGCAATCTTTCCAACTCATCCTTTAAGTCAATATTTTCAATAATTTCACGAATTGATTCAGCGCCCGTTCCTGCGACAAAAACATGTCCAAATTTCATGCTTAATTCGCGATATTCAACTTCTGTTAGGATTTTACCGACTTCCAAGGCTTTAAGTGCATCAATTGCTTTTGAGTGGGCGAGATCCAAATCCTCAATTTTTTGAGCTTGATCAGAATCAAATTTCTCAATTGCTTTGTCAGAAAGTCCTCCTTTTTTCTTCTCAAGTTTTAAGGTTTTTAATCCTTCTTTTGCCTCCTCTTGAATTTGCTTTTTGTAGTTCTTGTATTCTTCATCAAGTTGATCTTGGGCAGCTGTTTTTGCCTCTTGGTCAACACTAATCACAATATAAGAAGCAAAATAAACTACTTGTTCAATCTGTTTGACCGGTAAATCAAGAAGTAAACCAATTCGGCTTGGTGTTGATCTAAGAAACCAAATATGAGTCAGAGGTACCGCTAAATCAATATGCCCCATCCTTTCCCTGCGTACAACAGAGCGGGTTACTTCTACTCCACATTTTTCACAAACAATACCTTTGTAGCGAATTCTTTTATATTTTCCACAGTAACATTCCCAATTTTTGGTAGGTCCAAAAATTTTCTCACAAAAAAGTCCGTCACGTTCCGGTTTTTGCGTACGATAATTGATTGTTTCCGGTTTGGTAACTTCACCGCGAGACCAAGATAAGACTTGATCAGGAGAAGCAACCGATAATGCAATTGCATCAAAATCATTAGCTTTTTTGGTGTTTCCTCTATTCATAAGTTAGAACTTAGATTTTAGAATATTAGATCTTAGAGTATTAGTTCCCTCTCCTTTTCAGGAGAGGCTAGGCGGGATAGGCATTACTTATACTTCACCCTACTTAATGCTTAATTTAGTTCTTTTCAACTTTATTATTCTGAACCTTTTTGCTTAACCCAACCTAAGTAAATATAATGGTCGGAATAAAACTTTTGGTATCAACCTGCAGGGTTGAACCAACTACTGATTTAAAATTTAAAAATTCAAATCATCACCCTCCATCGTGCTATCATCTTTCTTTTTTTCTTCTACCTTCTCTTCCTTTTTATCTGTAGAATCTTCTGATCCTTCGTCATCATAATTAGCATCTTCATCGTAATCTGTATCGTCATAATCCATATCATCTTCCACTTCCGATCTTTTGTTTAGCATGATCATATCTTGCACAACAACTTCTGTGCGAAACATCTTCACACCTTCAGAGCTTTCCCAAGAGCGAGTTTTAAGATAGCCTTCAACGTAAATAAGTTTGCCCTTTTTCAAATATTTCTGACAAATTTCCGCTAACTTACCCCATACCGCAATGTTATGGTATTCAGCCAGAGAACGTTTTTCGCTTGTTTTTGTGGTCCACTCTCGGTTGGTTGCCAGTCCAAAAGTCACAACAGGTTGACCGCTACTTGTTTCTTTAATTTGCGGATCACGTGTCACATTTCCGACAAGAATAACTTTGTTCACACTTTTCATACTCATTTTATTTAGGTAATAAAATATTCATGACTTTTTATTTTTAAGATCAAATCGTTTTAAATTTTCATAAGATAAATTTAAACGTCTGCTTAAGTTAACTCTCTGACTTTTCCTTTTCTTCCAAGGCTTCTTCCATTTCTGTTACAGCATCAGCACCTCCTGTGTTTTTACCGGCTAATTCTTCTAGGACTTCCGAGTCTGTTTCTTCTTCTTCAACTGCGATATCAAGTTCAGCGATTTTATCATCTTCAGAAACAATCTCTTTTTTCTCTTCCATTTCTTCATCTGTTTCCAATTCCACATGTTGTTCCTCCCCTTCTCTGGTATATTCCATTAAGTCAACGTGTAGACAAAGACTTTGTAATTCTTTAACAAGTACATTGAAACTTTCCGGTATATTGGGAGCCTTGATTTGCTCTCCTTTCACAATAGATTCATAAGCTTTGGCTCTACCTAAGACATCATCAGATTTAATTGTGAGCATTTCTTGTAAAATATGACTTGCACCGTAAGCTTCCAACGCCCAAACTTCCATTTCTCCAAACCTCTGTCCTCCATGCTGAGCTTTACCTCCCAAAGGCTGTTGGGTAACAAGCGAATATGGACCGACTGAACGAGCATGTAATTTGTCTTCAACCAAGTGGGAAAGTTTAAGAATGTAGTTGATTCCCACAGTCGTTTCATAGTGAAAAGGTTCTCCTGTCATGCCATCGTATAGCTGTATTTTTCCTCCATCGGGCAAGTCCGCTTCTTGCATGATTTCTGAAATCATGTCTGTTTTAATTCCGTTAAGGGCTGGTGTAGCAATTTTGATCCCAATTTTCTTAGCAGCCCAACCCAAATGTGTTTCCAAAATCTGTCCAATGTTCATACGAGACGATACTCCCAGTGGATTGAGGATAATGTCTACAGGAGTTCCGTCTGGCAAAAATGGCATATCTTCTTCAGGGACAATTTTTGAAATTACACCTTTGTTACCATGACGCCCCGCCATTTTGTCACCAATTTGAATGCGGCGAGTTTGTGCAACAAACACTCTAATTTGCTTAATGACTCCCATAGGTAACTCATCCCCCTGATCTCTTGTAAACATTTGTACGTCTACAACCTTCCCCCCTGCACCTCCTCCTAATTTGAGAGAAGTATCTTTCACATCTTTTGCTTTATCACCAAAAATTGCCTGCAATAAACGCTCTTCTGCAGACAGCTCTGTTTCACCTTTTGGTGTAATTTTTCCTACCAAAATATCTCCTTCATTAACTGTTGCACCGATACGTACGATTCCGTCTTCATCCAAATCTTTTAATTTCACCTCTCCCACATTTGGAATGTCACGCGTGATAATTTCCGGCCCAAGCTGAGTATCACGTACATCAAGTGTAAATACTTCAATGTGAATTGAGTCATAAAGTCCGTTTTTAACAACCCTGTTTGAAATAATAATCGCATCCTCATAGTTGTAACCATTCCATGGCATGTAGGCAACAAGTAGATTTTGCCCCAAAGCAAGTTCTCCTTGCTCAATAGAGGCTCCATCCGCTAAGACTGTTCCGGTTTTTACTTTATCACCTTTGTAAACAATCGGTCTGGCGTGCATACAAGTCGCTTGGTTAGAGCGTACAAAATTTTCAATTTCGTAAGATTTTTTCTTACCATTGTCATAAAGAACCGTCACTTTATTTGCCTCTACTTCAACAACCTCCCCCTTACCTTCTGCAACAATTGTTTGCCCTGAACTACGCGCGATCAAACCTTCCATACCTGTTCCGACATAAGGTGCCTCTGGAGAAACCAACGAAACAGACTGCCTTTGCATGTTTGAACCCATTGATGCACGCGTATTATCATCGTGCTCCAAAAATGGAATTAAAGCCGTTGTTTCAGAAATAATCTGTTTCGGTGAAACATCAATATGTGTCACATCTCTCACATGAGCCAAAATCGGTTCGGCATTTTTACGACCAGAAACACGTGTTGAACTGAACTGACCTCTTGAATCCAAGGCTGAATTTGCTTCTGCAATCAGCAAACTCTTTTCCTCATCTGAATCAAAGTAGCTAATTTTGTCTGTGATATAAGTCCTCACCTTAGCTTCTTTTTCCTTTTGCTTTGCTTTGAATTTAATAATTGATTCTGCTAATTTTTTGTCAATTTCAATACCGTGTTCAACTAACTTGCTTTTCGTTAGTTGTATGTCTTCATCCAAAATACGACCGACTAAATCTTTTTGAGTAAGTTTTGCTGTATGTGCGACCTCTCTAAAAGGAGTTTCAATAAAACCATAATCATTCACTTTGGCATAAGTTGCCAAATGTACCACTAAACCAATATTTGGGCCTTCCGGAGTAGCAATAGGACAAATCCGACCATAATGAGAAGTATGTACATCACGTACATCAAATGAGGCTCGTTCTCTAGAAAGACCTCCGGGACCCATTGCAGACAAGCGGCGCTTATGTGCCAGCTCAGCAAGAGGGTTGGTTTGATCCATAAATTGAGATAACTGAGAGCTTGCAAAGAATTCACGCATTGCGGCTGTAATCGGACGACAGTTAATCAACTGAGTAGGAGTAACCGTTTCTGTTTCCATAATAGTCATACGATCTTTTGCAATTCGATCTGAGCGAAGCAAACCTACGCGGAATTTATTTTGCACTAATTCACCTACACTTCGAATCCGACGATTTGAAAGGTGGTCGATGTCATCTCCAGTTCCTTCTCCGTTGTTTAATTTAACCAGATGTCTGACAATATTAACCAGATCTTCAATCTGGAAAACACGATTTTTAACAGTGTCTTTAATTTTTGTACCAAAGCGTTTATTTAGCTTATAGCGGGCAATTGGCCCCATATCATAACGCTTGAAATCAAAGAACATTGCGTCAATAAGCTGTTTTGCGTTTTCCGGAGTAGCATAATCTCCAGGTCTAATTTTTTTATAAATGCTCTGGTAAGCTTCTTCTGGAGTTTTAGCTGTATCTTTTTCAAGAGTATTAAGAATAAAATCGTTTTTTACATTCACTGACAGATCGTCAAATAAGCCCAAAATATCCTTATCCTTTGGATAACCAAAAACTCTAAACAATTGAGTTGCCGGCATCTTACGTTTACGATCAATTTTCACATAAATTACACCCTTTTTATCTGTCTCTATTTCTAGCCAAGCCCCACGTTTCGGAATAATTTTCGCATTGTAATATTGAGGAAAAAGAGGATTGGTAGAATAAAACACGCCAGGAGAACGTACCAATTGATTAACCACCACTCTTTCTACTCCGTTAACAATAAAAGTACCTTTTTCTGTCATCAGAGGAATCGCTCCGAGAAAAACTTCCTGTTCTTTAATTTCACCGGTTTCTTTATTGATTAGCTGAACGTGAACCTTGAGGTTAGCCTCAAATGAAATATTTTTTCGTTTTGCTGTTTGCGCATCATATTTCGGCTTATCAATAACGTGCTTTTTTAGTACCAATTCCAGTTTTTTTCCTGAGAAATCGGTTATAGGTGAAACTTCATTTAAAAGCTCTTTAATTCCTTTATCCAAAAACCATTGATAAGAATTGAGCTGTACTTCTATCAAATTCGGTAGCTCAAAATCATCCATTGTTTCTGTGAAGTAATGGCGATTATCGATGATTTTTGTTGGATTCTGGGAAATTAGCGCTTTTTTCTTGGTAGACTTAGAAATTTTCTTGGTCTTACTTTTTACTGCAGTAGGCATAAGCAGATAAAAAATTATGATTTAATATTATTTTGAACGAAAAGAAAGCAAATCAAAAGCCGGAACTTTCTCTGGTGGAAGTCCATTTTTCCGTAAATGTAAACTTGCTCAAAGGTTATCTTTACACAAGTAAAAGTATTTTAGTTAAAAAATATAATTTGTCAAAATTTTAAGGCAAATTATATTGCAAAAAAGTATTTTTTATGTTAAAATATGCAAAAATGAGATTTTTATTAATTATTATTAAGATTGGTGCCATGCACAGATTTTTTTCTAAGAAATATTGCTGAATTTGCTTAAGCATGACATTGACCTTTTGATTGTTGGGTTGAATTAATTTTGCTCAAATCAAGCAAGCAAAAGCAACTGCAAAGTTATCCAGCGAATTACAAGTGTGAGATGCAATATGGATAGAGTATAAATCTGACACATGGGGAAAAGCGTACTATGCAGGCAATGAAAAATCAATTTTAGAAAGCCAGATCGCTCAAGATCAATGGGGTACTTCAAATACACAAATTAGTTGGACCAATAGTCAAGCCAAATCCATATTAGATCAGGGTACGCTAGGTTACGACAGTAACTATTTGAGCGGTGTTGCTTTACCAAACAGATGTGACTACGCTCCTATTATTAATGCTAGAACCTGAAATATCAATAGCCAACTTTGAGATGTTTTTTTGTTTAACCACAATATTTATGATTGGATTGATTTTTGGGCGTCCAGTACATACTACGCTGGTTCATATCAGCAAAGAGTCGTATGGGCAAACTCTGATTTAAATAATGTCTATTTGTCTGGTCAGTGTACGGTTAACTCCGGAGGAAATGCCATAATTACTGCAACACATGGCATAAGACCGACATTTAGTTTAGTTCCTGATGCGCAATGGCAATGGAATGAAACACAAGGCTATTATGAGCCTTACTTCCCAAATAAAAAAACAAACGAGCTCTCTTTAGGAGATAAGGTTTACCTAGGTAATAAACAAAACAATAATATAACCTGGGCAATAATTATATGACAAGGATTAAACACCATAGCCTTAAATAAAAGTCAGTATATGACTGGCACACAAACCAATGACAACATTGGCAGAGATTTTTCTGTTTATTATAATGATGAAAATGAAGGACTAAACACCTCTCTAGCAACTGCACGCAACATACTTGCTTTAAGTGATTATTCTCATCTGCCAAATTGAAAATGGCACGAACTTGAATGGAATTTTTTAGATACAGATTGGAGTTCAACATATTGGTGATTTCAGCAATGATACCATTCTTGGCAAGCAAAAACATTAACAAATAATACAAGTTTTTTAGATCACAGACACCATTATGATAACAGATGAATACGTCCAGTGTTCAATTTAAATTCCGATGTTACATGGCAATACAATTCCAGTGAAAAATACTATGAGATAAACTTAAATACAGTCCCCAACGATCCGCTAATCAACAACTACAATGACGGTGCTTCCACTACCGACAACACACCCACCCTCAACTTCAGCTTGTCTGATCCGGATCAAAACGAGGAAGGAGATCTGATCAAGTACCACATCCAGATCGATAACAACTCCGACTTCAGCTTACCCGAAGTCGACTTCATTGAAGCTAGCTTTCTACCTGCTCCACGACCGGGCGTAGAGTTCACCACTCCCCCTCTCGCTTCAGGAGGATACTACTGGAG
>JANQMV010000001.1 GCA_028279865.1 Candidatus Altimarinota bacterium
AGAGTAGCTATGTTCGGAAGGGATAACCGCTGAAAGCATCTAAGCGGGAAGCCCATCTCGAGATTAATTTTCCCCATTAGACCCCCGGGAGACTACCGGGTTGATAGGTCGCAGGTCGAAGTACGGTAACGTATGTAGCCGAGCGATACTAATAGGTCAATTGAACTTATTTTAGAAAAAAACTAATTAACTAGCATTTTGTATGCACAATATAAATGTGTATCATTCAAAAGTTGTTTAAAGATTCCATCTTGGTGGTTATTGCGAAGGGGGTACACCCGTTCCCATCCCGAACACGGAAGTTAAGTCCTTCTGCGCCGATGGTACTTGGATCCCTTGGTCCTGGGAGAGTAGGTCGCTGCCAAGATAGAGTCTTTAAACACAGTCAGAGACAGTAGGTCCCTTCCCGATTACTCGGGATCGGATAAATCCTACCGAGACAAACACATATAGTTTCCATTTAACAGGTGAGCTGTATCTTAATGTCTCGATAGGAATCGAGATTTTTTTATATGTCATCTTGGCAGCGGAGCGTAGTCCAGGATCTGAAACACGAGTTTTGATTTTATTATAAAGATCCTGAAGGTTACAGATTCCGGGCAAGCCGGAAAGACAATATAATTTTCAAACTTACAAATTTTATAACCAGAACAACCATGGCTTTAACAAAAGAACAAAAAAATCAGATTTTAGAAGAATTATCGCAAAAATTTAAAGACGCTAAATCGGTGATTTTTACAGAATACAGGGGACTTGATGTTCAGGCGATTTCAGAATTAAGGAATCAGATGAGAGATAGTGGAATAGAGTATAAAATTGCAAAAAAAACTCTTATCAAACTTGCTGCAAAAGAAAACGGAATTGACGAACTTCCGGAAGATGTAATGGCTGGTCCTGTGGCTGTAGCTTTTAGTTACGAAGACCAAGTCGTAGTTGCTTCGCTTCTTGCTAAATTTGCAAAAGATCATGAGCAAGTAAAAATGCTTGGAGGTATTTTAGACGGAAAAGTGATTGATGCAGGAGTTGTGAAAGAACTTGCTTCAATTCCTTCAAAAGAAGAACTTTATGCAAAACTACTTGGCTCTATGAATTCACCAATCAGTGGCTTTGTAGGAGTTTCAAACGGAGTTGTTTCAGGATTCGTGAGAGCGATGAATGCTATCAGAGAAAAGAAAGAAGCCGAAGGAGAATCTGCATAGTTTTGTCATCCTGGCTTTTCCAGGATCTTGAACTGCAAGCTTAGGATTAGATTCCGGGCAAGCCGGAATGACTCTTAATTAGTTAGTATTTATTTTAATTTTATTATTTTAATTTCTATTGTTATGTCAGACGAAAAACAATTGCCAGAATTATCAAAAGATGCTCAAGGTATCTTAGATTCAGTTAAAAAACTATCTGTTCTTGATTTATCAGCTTTAGTAAAACACATGGAAGAAGAATTCGGTGTTTCTGCTGCTGCTCCTGTAGCTGTAGCTGCTACCGGAGGTGCTGCTGCCGGTGGAGATGCAGGTGGAGCTGAAGAAAAAGATTCTTTTGATGTAGAATTAACATCTGCTGGATCTCAAAAAATCGCTGTAATCAAAGTTGTGCGTGAAGTTACAGGACTTGGATTAAAAGAAGCTAAAGATATGGTAGACGGAGCACCAAAAGTTATTAAAGAAGGTGTGAAAAAAGAAGAAGCTGAAGAATTAAAAGGAAAATTAGAAGAAGCTGGAGCTGCTGTAGAACTCAAATAAAAATTTTGTCATTCCAGACTTGATCTGGAATCTATTTTAAAAAAGAATAATAAAAGCCATGACTGATTTTAAATATCAGGTGTGGCTTTTTTTTAATTTATATTTTTATTGTTCTTCTATGGAAAAAGATGGAGAGGTTAGACTTCCTAGCAAAGAAGTTTTGGGAATATTGGTTGATGTTATAAAAAACAGAGGAAATGCGGATGTTATTTTAGTGTTGGAAGAAATAAATCAAAGAGTTGGTCTGTCAAATCCACAGGATTGCTTAAAAAGAATTAATCTTCTAATCAACTGGTTAGAGGTAAGTTCAATTTGCACTAATTCGGAAAAAAGGGATGAAGTAGTTGCGCAGTTTACTGAGATTAGGAAATTGCTCAAATCTTTTTTTGAGTTTCTTAGTTTAACTGAAACAGAAGAGAGCCCATTACTTGAGTCGCAATTACTTAGTATTGATGAAGACAAAATTAAACTCAAACAAGAAATTCAGGGGAAGGTTCAAGAAAAAATACTAATATTATTGGCTGCTATTTATGATTTAGATCAAAATATTACTTTAACCATAAGAGAAATTGCTGAGTTGTTACAAATCTCTTTCTCAAGTCCTTATAGATGTTTAAGTAATTTGCATGAAGGTGGTTATGTTTCAGTTAAAAAGGAAAAATACGAGACAAAGAAGCCTACTCAGAAATGGGGTTTAAGTTCAAGAGGTAGGAAGTTTGTAGAAGACAAAGGTCTTCTTCCCAAAGAAGCAGAAACAGAAAAATAACTAACAACTACACACTACTTTCTACGCACTTTTTTACTCCTCTACTTCAAAATCATTTACTGCACTTTTCTGGGCAATCAATTCTTCCGGATTAGTGGTAATAATCTTGTCTTCTGAGTAACTCGCGATGATTTGAATGGCTACGTGCTTGAGACCCGCAAAGAAGAGCCCTTGCCCAACCCCTGAATTAAGAAGCATGTATTTTTCTCCTTCAGTCAGGTTAAAAATTCGTGCAAGATCATCAACAGCACTTGGTGCTTGTTTTAACAGTAATTGCATTGATGAGTTGGTGATAATCGGTTTTCCATAGTCACTCTTTACAAAATCTTCTACATCCTGAGTAATTGTTGTAATTCCCAGATAATATTTACGAGCACGTTTGACAAGACCGTAAAGAAAGCGAGCTGAATCCTCGTGTTGCATTAAACTCCAAGCTTCATCAATCACCAACATCCTCTTTTTTAAAGAACTTCTCACCCTATTCCAAATGTAATTTAAGATCACATAGTTTGCGATTGGTCTAAGCATGTCTTCCAAGTCACGAATACAAAAGACCATTAAACCACTTTTTAGATCAATATTTGTTGGCTTATTGAAAACACCGGAAAATGTTCCTGTTGTAAATTTTTGAAGTCTTTGAGCCATGTCTTCAGCCCCTGTCATTGATGATAAAATATCATAAAGATCTTCCATTGTTGGAGCGGGAAATTCAGCCGGATTTGGTGTCTCCATTGTAATTCCCTTAAGTGCATAAACATCAATCAAAGCTTTATCAAGCATACCTTCTTCTTGAGGAGAAAGTTTACCGAGCATTAAATTTAGAAGTCCGTGAAGTGTGATAATGTTACTACGTAAGAGATCCCCAGGCTTTGTGTTTTCGTCTTTCAGAGGAAGAGGAAGATCAAATGGATTGATTCTTTGTTCAGAATTTAATGAGACTTTCAAATATGTTCCACCGACAACATCACAAAGTTCTTGGTACTCATTTTCCGGATCAATCACAATTACATCTGTTCCGACCATAAGAGATCGAAGTATTTCGAGTTTTACAGCGTAAGATTTACCGGCACCGGATTTCGCAAAAATGACGGAATTTGCGTTTTCCAATGAAAACCTGTCAAAAATAATCAGCGAGTCATTATGCCTGTTAAGCCCATATAAAATTCCTTCATTTGAGGTTAACTCACTTGAAGTAAAAGGGAAAGAGGTCGAAAGAGGACCGGTATTCATGTTGCGATTAATTTCCAATTCGTCTGTGCACAAAGGTAGGCATGAGTTAAAAGCATGTTCCATTTGCATGTCAGCTCTTTTTGTTAATACAAGCTTGCTGCCCATGATACTTTCCAATCTGGTTTGGATTTTTTGTAGTTTTTTTTCATCTTGAGAGTAAATTGTGAAATATAAGCCAAAATGAAAGAATTTTTCTTGTCATCTTTGTAATTTATCTCTCAACTCTTCGGCATCCTGTAAAGCTGTTTCCAGACCGGGATCACGCACCATACCTTTATCTTGATTGATGCGAATCGATGAAGTGATCTGGGCGACTTTATTACGCAAAACTTTCATCATTACAGCAGAGTCTGATGGATAGATAAACATGGAAATATCCATTGTTACATCAAAGTTAACAACAGGAGAAAGCCAATTTACATCTATATAGCGAGGATAACTGTAGACAAAGAATGTTCTTGCATACATATCACTAACACGTAATTGGTTAAATTTGATTTCCATTGAAGATGGCGCAATCAAATCCTTAATTGTCGTGAGTCCGTGCTCGTAAATTGATTCAGCCCGCTTTAACTCTGCAGCTTCTTTTTTACTCAGTTTAGGTAAAGGTGCTTTTTTTTCTTGCTGCAGGTTTTCTTTTGCTTTCTTTTCTTCTTTTTTTGGTGCTTTTTGATTTTTAAGTTCATTTTCTATCTCTTCTTCGGAAAATCCTTTTCTTCTCAACGCTTTACGCTTGTTTTCCATCACACGTTGATTCCACTTTGCCTTTAACCTTCCAAAAAGACCAACTTTTTTTTCTTTTAGTTCCGTATTGAGAATTGTAGTTTTTTTAGAATCAATTTGCGGGTTTGGGTTTGGTGAAATAGGCATGCTTTTTGGAGCAGCATTGTTTTGATTTGCTTGATTTTGAACCTCAGGTTGAGGTTTTCAGTTTGCTTCTGGAGATACGTTGATGTTCTGATTTTCTTCGCTCATCTTTTAATATTTGTTTTATTATCCCGCTATTCTACCAAAAAAATCACTTTTTTTCAATATATAAAGTGGTTTTCGAGAAGAGATTTGGTTGACATATTGATGAAATGTTGTGGCTGTTCTTTGTTTGTATGCCTAGCCTTTTTAGGATTTTGAGCCTAAATAGTGCTTTTAGATTCAGGACAAGCCGGAATGACACTATTGTGAGGCTTTTTTAGCTTTCTCTTTTAACTCTTGTAAATTATTCTCAAATTTTACTTCAGCTAGACTTATTTTTGAGCTAAATTCGGCTTTTGCCTTGTTAATTTTATCCTGCTCTTCTTGGAGTTTTTTGTAAATTTCTGCGATTTGCCGGTTCGAAAGCCTCGGCAGTTCTTTTAAAATAATTTCTTTTGCCTCATTGGGTAAAATTGACTTATTTAATAATTCAGCGAATTGTGCAGGTGAGGGGAGTTTCATAATCAAAAATTAGTTAATTTCTTCAATATTTTCTTCAATATGTTCTGAAAAGTAGAGCGCCAAACCTCCAACTCCACTTGCTGCAAGTGCAGCAGCTTTTTTGGGTGTTAAGAATCTTTTTGTTGTTTCTATACCTGTTTCGACTCATTGTTTTGCCCTCTTGCTTCTTCCTGCGACTTTTGCAGCTTTCGTACCTTTTGCCGCTAAACGTCCCGCTTTTAGAGAGACTATTCCAGCTCTTCCTCATGCTCCAATTGCTGTACCTATCCCGGTGAACATCAGTACATCCGTTATACCTCCTAAGACAGCAAATCCCGTGGAAACAAATCCTTCTCAGATTTTTCAATTTTTAAAATGCTTTATTGCATCTTTGCCATCCAGAAATGTGCCTGTAACTGGTGCAAGTCTTGCGGTAAGATCAAGTCCACTCTCTATTGCGCTCCTTTTTTCTCCATTTCTCAAAAGTTCGATGATTCTGGCTGTCTCCATCCCTACGAAGAGGGTTGTGGCTCCTTTGAGTGTTATTCTTGTAAAATGCCCGATAGGACGTGTTTTAAAGGCATCTATATGTTCGCCTTTGTATTTTTTAACTGCTTCTTTGATCTTACTCTTATTTGCTTCAACTGCTGCTTCAGCTGCTTTTATTTTAGTTTGATTTCCACTAGCCACAGCATCTACTAAGTTTCGGTAAGCCGTATCAGTGGATTCTCACAATTTATCTAACTTTCGATTTACTTCCAGACTAACCTCTCTAGATCTTTCTGAAAAAGTTTGTTTTTGTTCAGGTCTTGCAAGATTATTTTCATGAATAATTGCTGTTTTCTTTTTTATTCTGTCTCCAGCTGATTTTAGCTTTTCTTTTCCTTTTTCGTAACTTTCACTAAAGATTTTTCCTGAAGCTGTTTTCTCAAAGAGAACTTTACTTTTTCTTCAGAAATTCTTAAATGCGGTAATTTTTCTATTTATCTTTGCGATTAAATAGTCTTTATAAGCTATAACCTCTTTTGTTCTACTAATTTTTCATTCTTTTCTAAGTTGTTCTAATGCTTCTCTTTTGTACCAATTGTTTCGAATGTCTTCCATATTTTCCTCTGTTGCATATTTCCAAATACCCTTTTTTTTCATGAATTCAACAAAACTGTCCTCAAGTTGAAGATTACCCTCAATTGTTTTCACTTTTTCTTTCAGCAATGTTTCAAATCAACTTAGATGCTTTTTCAGTTCGCGTTTATCGAGTATATCTTGAATTGCTGAAATTTCCTTATTGACCTCTTTGAGAGCTTTATCAGCGCCCTTTTTCATGATTCGATCTTGGCTTCTTTGTAAATAATAAGCGCGAAGTTTTTTGTAATGTAACAAATCTTCATAAAGGAGTTCTTCTTTATGCTTCAATCCAAAAACTCATTTTACAGCATCCTGAGGTGCTTCCCAATAATGATGCTTAAATTCAGAGAGATTATATTTTATTGTATCGGGGATGTGTTTTAGTGCTTCCTGTCATTTTCATATAAGGATTGAGGCGTTAACCATTTTTTTGGTAACTGTAATAGGAGCTCCTAGTCAATAAACAACTGCCCCTTTGGTAATATCCATTCCAGTTTTTCCAAGAGTTCCTAAGAAGGCGTAATTACCACGCGCCAGATCTTTTGCAACTCTTGGAGGCGCCATGATAATTGCTTTTCCAGCACCTACAGCTCCTCCCATAACCATCAATGGTACACAGGCTTTTCCATACTCTATGGCGGCGTCTTTAGATGATTCTATTTTATCGTCTGCAAAAGGAATTGAGGCTAAATTGACGATAGCATCAAAGGCTGCTCATAATCACTCAAATGTATACCAAACAGTTCCATTCCAAAGAGAAAGGCTTCAATTTTTGAGCATATATGGAATTGATTCTGCTTCCAGTGATTCAAATAAAGCACTGTACCAAGCAATTGAAAAAAAATCAGGTTCTTCAAAATGTGTTTTAATCTCTTCAGGAAGGTTTTCTAAAAATGGTTTAAGATTGTTTTTTAAATCTTCAATTCACTGTCCTGCATTTTGCACAAAAGCATTTGAAATTGCTAGTTTTGTTATGTCTCTTTTTGCAAGTATCTCAGCTTCTTGATTTGGCTCATAACCTAAAATAAATTTGTCAGTTCATCACTTTGCTTCTTCAAAATAATATATTCAGTTATGGTTATCTAATTCTTTGTATCCATGTTTCATTAGTTCAACCTCTAAGCTTTTCCAGTCTTGCCTGGTTAAGCTTTCGTATCCTTCCTTTTTTACTTTTGTTCTTAAGCTTTTAATTTTTCTTACAAGTTCTGGTTTGTCAGAGAAATGTCCAATCGCAAAGTTGAACATAG
Source organism: Candidatus Altimarinota bacterium (assembly GCA_028279865.1). Taxonomy (GTDB): domain Bacteria; phylum Patescibacteriota; class Gracilibacteria; order JANQMV01; family JANQMV01; genus JANQMV01. Next base: position 7,515 of record JANQMV010000001.1, read on the forward strand.
CAATTTGTCTTAAATTGATTTTATCTTCATTATTCTTTGCTTTTTCTGCTTCCTTTATTGAAAAGAAGTAACCAACTTCAGGGAATTCTTCGGAGACTTGTTTTTTGATTTCAGCTAAAACTTCTTTTGGGTTTGTTAAAGCTTTTTTTATCTTTGTAAAATCGATGTTTTTCACAAATTCTTTGATTTTGTCAATGTGTTTTTCCAGACCACCGAAAGATAATCACTCTAAAAATGTAAAAAACATTTCCTTTCCTTGTTTAGCAATTTCACCAATTTGATCAACTTTATTCTTTAACAAATCAATTCCCAAAATACCTCCAATAGATCATGCTAACCATGTACTTATTGAGCTTATTTTTTTATGAAACCATTCTTTTATACCAAAAAAGTCCAAGATTTTATCACCAATCTCTTTAATACTTTCTGGCACTAATTTACTAAAAGTTTCACTAACTTTATTCATTCACTTCAAAACTGCACCATCAATCTTTTCTTCCGCGTAATTTCTGACTTCTTTTTCTGGGTTTTTAGCTAATTTTTCAAAATTTCTATACTCTTCAATAGTTTTTTGCGCAAAGGGAATTTCAGCATTGGTTTTTGCTTTTTCAGGATGATTTGAGCTTTGCTGTAATCAGGTTTTATTCATTAATGTTTTTTCTTATTTTTTGTGCTTAAGTGCCTCAAATTTTCACGTATAATCGTGTTTTTGAGTTCTTTTAGAAAATTTTCGGAAAAGTAGGGGAGCAAGGCAGTCCAATTTTTTTCTTTTTCTTTAGGAATAAAGATCGCATCATGGATTAGCCTTGCGACCTCTTGGTCGAGTTTTTTTTTCATGTCAGATTCTGCCAAAATTCATGGATTTTTTTCTTTCTTTTGCTGTTGATGTGTTTTTTTATTTACCATGCCAAATTGCTTATTCAGAGTGCTTTAAATTTGTTTCTTCTTCTTAGGTTAACGTTTTTTCTCTTAATTGAATTGATATTTTTTGTAGAAAAGAAATTATATCATTCTATTTTAACAAAAAAGTGCAGAAAAAACAAGAAACTATTGCGGGATAAAGAGTCTTTTGTTAAATTGTCTTCGCTTTGGAAAAATTTTCAGATTTATACGGAAGAAATTGCTTCAAGCTTAGACGCAAGAAAAGGAGGAAAATACTGAAAGTCAGTTGGCATAAAGAGTTCTTAAAATCACTGTGCACCCGTAGCTCAGCTGGATAGAGCAGGACCCTTCTAAGGTCAAGGTCACAGGTTCGAATCCTGTCGGGTGTACCAAAAAATCTAAAAGCTAACTTCGCTTTTTTTCTTCAATTTTTGAAGAAAGAGAAACTTTCTTTTCATTGAAATGGAGTTTATTGTAAAAACGAGGTTTTGAAGCAGTCTTCTCTCTCAGTTTTGTTGGTTCTGCCTGAGAAATTATTTCTCCTTTATTATCATAGATATAGTTGTCTTCACTGATAAGCTCGGTATCAGCAAAAATAATGCCATTACACTCAATAACTGCTTTTGATTTTCTTTTCTCCTTTATCCCTTGAATGTATTTAATTGCTTCTTCTTTTAGCGTTAGTTTTTTTTCTAAGTTTTTTTTTGCTTTTGATTGATCTTTTTCAGTTTGTTGTGTAGGTATTTTTTTCTTTTTTTGTTTTTTTAATTTTGCTTCTAAATTTTTTAGCAGAACTTTTAATTGAAAAATGCTTTTATTACATTTTTTGATTGTTTGTAAAGATTCCAAAAGTTTAGGGTCGTGAAGAATTAATTTACAGTTGTTAACCTTATCAGTACCAACATTGCCTAAAACTTTGATTCTCTCTGAAGCTCTGATTGTAGATCCTACTAACAAATTCATACCTATTTTGGCTTTTTGACAGCTTAATGTACTATTCTCAACATCTTTTTCTGTTTCAACTTTTTTTGCTCCTGTTATTTGACTACCATTACGAATAAGGTTAGCATGAACGGAATTTTTTACTGCAATTTTTGAGTTAATAATACTTCCTTCAACATTGACATCTCCTTGAGCATTAATCTCTGAGTTTTCTATCTCTTGGGCTTTTAGGTTTTTACATCTTACCTTAATCCCAAAAATACGACCCTCAACTTCCAAACTACACCCTTCCAAGTCGGCAAATTTTACACTTTGACTTTTTAAGTCTCCTTTAATTTTAATTGTGTTTGTTACTGAAAACACATTGTCCTTTTTTTCGGGCATGCCTGTAATGGAGCTTTTTATATACTGTATGCCTGTTTTCGGATCTTTTTCTAGGTAGGTATTTTTCCCTGCGATAAAAGGATCTTCTATTTGAGAAACATCAATTTCTTCACCATAAATATTTTTCCCTTTTTTAGCTATTTTCGATGGATGGTATTCCGCAACAATTTCTCCTTTTTTGACTATTGGACGATCTTTTGTATCATACAAATCGATTTTTTTAGTAAGATCGGGTTTGAGTCCTTCTTCGCTTCGGTCAGGGTTTTTTTTGACTATGCCATAGCTAAAAAAATCGGCAAATCTTGAAAAGATTTTTGCTTCTTTGGTGATTTCAGGCTTTTTGCCGCAGGCAATGACGAAATCTTTACCTGTGTTTTGTCCTTGTAGAAAAGCTTCTATTTCTTTATCGGGGACAAAACCAAAAGCAATTGAACTGTCCCTTAGGCTTTCCTTAAAGTCAGGCACTTTAATCTGCGGAGGCATTTCAATTATTCTGACTCTGGCTTCCATGCCGTCATTGCTTGTTTCCAAGTTTAAAGTAAGCCTAATTAAATCTGAGGTAATAAATTTAATCAGTCTTTCGGAGTGGAAATTTTGTTTTTTACGTTTGCTTTGCTCTTTTAATATTCTTAGAGCTTCTTCTCTTGTAAGGTCTGCTGTTTTTGCTAAAATTGTCGCTATTTTTGTTTTTTCCTCTTTGTGACCTTCTCTTCGCATTCTAGCTTGTTCTTCAAGTGCTTTTTGAAGTTGTTTTCTTGTAATATACTTGAACTCAATAGCAATTTCTCCAAATTTAGATTGATCTGTAGAATTGCTTTTTTTTAAAATAACTTCTTTTTTTGTTTTATCTTTTTGCATCAATCGTTCTCTTATTTTTAGAGCAATCTCTTTAATTTGATTAAATTTTTCTTTTCCTAAGCTGTTCTGGATTTCTTTCAGCTTTGCTAAAACATTCTTTTCTGATTTAAAACATTTTATTTCTTTCAAGGTAAGTACATTTTTTCTTGAAGCTACTATGCAAATAAAAAAATATTTAGTTAGATCTTTGCTTTTCAAAACCTCAAGAATCTTTGTTTCTTTTTCTTTTCTTTCCAGACGAGCCTTGCTATTTGGTTTTTCTTTTTCCAACGGCAAAAGTTGCTAATGATTAGCTAAAATAAGTTTTGATATTCTACCTTTTTTTTAATCTTTTAGCAAGAAGATTTGTCCGAGATGCTTTTTTGGTAAACAAAAAACAACTTAATCCAATTTTTTTGAATTAGCTTGTTTTAGGTAATTTGGAAAAGTACCTAGTTTAATGGTGCTATTCCAAAAATAACTTTGAAAGGTTTGCAGTAAATTACAACGGATTTGTACTCTTCAATTTTTAGCTCTGCCGGAATCTCATAGTTTTGATCACCAATATTTCCTTTTAACTTTGCCAGTTCCACATAATTTCCTTTTTGTAAATCTTCCTTTGTTTTAGGCTCGGCTTGATCAGAGAGCAAAACAAACAAAGATGGTCCGTTTGTTACAGCAAAATCTTCAAAGCGTAATAATCTGGATGATTCAATCGTATAAATTGTTGAATTTCCCGAACTTTCGTAATTTGCACTAACATCTTGAAAAACACCTGTGAGAAGTTTTTTTGGTTCGTTTGATTCTTTTTCTTCCGGCATCTCTTCTTTGACTTCATTGTCAGGTTGCCGGGCAATTTCCTCCAAAACTTCTTCTTCTATGTTTTCCAGTTCGGTATCACTCATTTCTTCCAGCTCAGTTTCCGTAGGAATTTTCTTGGGTACTGGAAAAGCTTCGTTGACCTCTTTATCAAAAAAAACAGGTGAAAGTAAGTACCAGCCTAGCCCCAAAGCGATAACTAAAATGATCGCAATAATAAATTTCTTCATATTGTTTTGATTAATTTATTTCACTTTAACGAAAGGGGGCATTTTTCTCAAGTGAAACTAGATGGCATCCATGTCAACTTCCTTATAGGTGCAATAGTATGTTTCGTTTTGGATAGGTAATGTTTCATCTGCCGGTTGGTATGTATAACGAACAACCTTAAGCATTTCTCTCTCAAATTCATTTGTAGTTTTCAAAATTCCATCAAAAAGAACTGCAATTTTGTCTCCTCCATTTTCACTACAGTCGATAATACCGTCTAAATATCCTTTGTTGATTTTTTCAGGTGGTTTGAGAAAATGCTCTCTTACAAGACTGTGAACAAATCCACTAATTGTTTCAATCACTTTTTCGTTTTGAAGCAATTGATCTGTAATCAATTCTTGATTTTCTGCCGGTTTTATTGCGAGAGCTTCTATGGGAATATAGTTAAAGTCAATTTTTGTACTTAAGAATATTTTTATTATTTTTTTAGATTTGTTGGTATTTTATGCTTTTTTGTTTGTGTGTCTACGACAAATAAAAAGCTTAAAAAAATGGTGTTTGTTTTTTTTATAATTTTTTTTGCTTATTACCTTTTTAAAAAGGAAAAATGTCTGTTTTTTGAAATAGTTTTATCTAAAATAATAGACATGTTTTTTGTTGATGTAGTTTCAACAATTAAGTTTGAGTACAAGGGGTCTTTGCAAAGAACAGATTGCAATGTTTGTGAAATGAGTTTATTTTGAAAGTTGTGAAACTAAAAAATTCAAATGAACAAAAAACCTGATTTTACCAAAGGAAGCATCAGTAAACATATTCTGTATCTAGCAGTACCTGCGAGTATCGGTATGTTTTTTAATACGATGTATAACGTAGTTGATACTTATTTTGCAGGCAAATATTCCTTGGATGCTCTGGCTGCTTTAAGCCTCTCTTTTCCCGTCTTTTTTTTGATATTGGCTTTTAGCTTTGGTGTGGGTAATGGTGTTTCAGTGCTAATCGCCAACGCAGAAGGAGAGAAAAAACCTGATAAATCAAAGATCTATATTGCTCAATCTTTTTCTTTCAGCTTGATAATTTCAGTATTTCTAACCTTGATTGGCATTTTGTTTTTAGAGGATGTCTTTATCTTTCTTGGAGCAGAAGGAAATTATTTAAAACTAGCTTTGCAATACACAAACGTTATTTTTTTAGGCAGTGTTTTCTTTGTCTTAATGTTCCTGTTTAACTCAATTTTAAGCGCATTAGGAGATACTCGTTCTTTTCGTAATACTTTGATCCTAGGTTTTTTTCTAAATATATTTCTGAGTCCGTGGTTTTTGTTCGGAGGCTTTGGTTTGCCTGCTTTTGGTATTGCCGGAATTGCTTATGCAACAATTTTGATAAATGTAATTTCTATCCTTTATATGTTGCATAAAATTTGTAAGAGGGGATTATTAAAATACTTTCAATTTAAATACTTAATTCCCCAAAAAAATATCTTTCGGGAAATCGCTGAACAGGGCTTTCCCGCAAGTTTAAGTATGCTGACTGTTGCTGTCGGTGTTTTTGTGATTACCTACTATGTGGGAACTTATAGCAAAGAAGCTGTTGCTGCTTATGGTATCACTACTCGTATCGAGCAGATTGCTCTTTTGCCAACAGTGGGATTAAATACAGCAGTGCTAACTCTTGTCGGTCAAAACAATGGTGCTAAAAAATATGAAAGAATTACAGAAATCCTCTCTAAATCACTGAAATATGGTGCATTCCTGATTGTAATCGGCACAGTTTTCATTTTTTTTGGTGCGGAAATGTTGATTAAATTTTTTACGGATGATTTGAATGTACTTGAGATTGGGGTGGAAAATTTGAAGATTGTAGTCTTTTTAGCCTATGCTTATGTGTTAATTTTTATTTACACTTCCGCTTTGCAAGGGATTAAAAAACCGGCTTTTGCCTTATGGATTGGAGTCTATCGTCAGTTGGTTTTACCTCCGCTGATCTTTTTCCTTGTTGCGAAAGTTTGGCAGCTTGAAATTGTGTTTATCTGGTGGGGTATTTTCTTAATCAATTGGAGTGCGGCGATTATTACGATTTTTTATGCACGTTCAAAACTTAGACGCTTGACTTTGAAAAGTCAGACTTCCTAACTTTTTTCACTACACCACAAAGAGACACTTTCTTGGAGTGTCTCTTTTGTGCTTTAGCCGTATAAGTCATCCACCTGAGGCGGACAGACCTACCGTTATTTTAGAATTGACCTACGGCAGTGTAGGGTCTTCCCCATTCAAAAACACTTGTGCTTTCTGCATATCTGTATCAAAAGCAACATTCAGGTTATAAACAACCCCCTCCTTGATTAAACCATTTGAAGTAGAACTAGCTTGCCAGACTCACCCTCCAGCATTGTTTACAAAATCTAAATTAATGCTACCAACAGTGTTGATAGAAACTGCAGCAGCATCCCAAGATCCAAAGGAAGCATGAGTAAATTTATTTCCTAGCAGGTATCTATTTATACTCATATCATCAACTCTAAAATTTGCCGAAAAAGTAACTTTTGAAGAATCAGGAACTCCATTAAACACACTCGTACTCTTCAAATAATTGCTGTTACCATTATATTCACTCGCCGCTGCATTATACTGATTCGGACCACGTTCCGAAGTTTTAAGAGTGCCATTGATTAAGAAATCTCCACCTGTTCCCAAGTTCTGTCCGGCAGTTTCGGCGGATTTGAGAGGAAGATACAAAATCGGATTTAAGCTCTCCTGATTATCAGCCGGTTTACCCTCCGCTGTGATAAAAAGACGGCGATTGGTTTCTTGAGATAAATCAAGATAAGCGTTATTTAGGTAAAAATTAGAAAGGCGACCTTTAAAATTACTTCATCCATTGAACGATGCAATATAATGAGAGCTTTTTGTGAAATCTATTTCACTATTATTATATGCTGACCATGAAGCCGATGAAGTTACATTTTTATCGTTTATATAAATATAACGTTTGGATGGATTCGTAGCATCTATCGACATCATTAAGTGAGTCCAAGTATATATCGGAGCAACTTCATATGCAGGAATACTTGCGGCAACAACGGATCCATCCGCAGAATTTCTTAAATTTATATTCAAACCGCTGTTATTAACATTGACTTCAATCCCAGAATTTCCTGACTCAAGATTTCGATATAAAATTGATGTTGAATTATCTCTATAAATCCATGCACTAAAAGTAAATTCTTTACTGTCAAGATTACCTACCAAATCCGAACTTCTCGAAAGATAATCATTCATTCAATCAAAGTCCACCGCCTCGGCTGCTTCTGTTGTCTGAGCCGGAACTGTTTCTGTCACGCTGACATTGTTTATATCCGCCCAAGAGGTTGAGTCTATCTGAGAGTTCAAATTGGTTACGGCTGTATAAGCTTTATCTGTCGGATAAGCTCCTCGTACTCTGCCATTATCATTTGCAATTGCCAGATAAATGTATTCACCTCCGTTGGCATTGAGTGCGACCGGTGTAGAGGAAGTAATACGGAATCATGCATTAAGAGGGTCAATGTAGTCTGTAGAAGTTATTTCAGCAGCCGTACTGTTTAATAGTAAATAAGGATCATTACCTGTTGTAATTCCTCGCACGGAATCCCAAAGAAACCAATCTCCAGCCGTATCTGTTCTTTTAATCAAAACAAAAGCCGCTCCATTCGTAAAACCCGCATCTATATCCAAATCTGCAGCTGTACCTGTATAGGAACCGACTTTGGAAACATCGGGAAGTGTTGCGAAAAGGTATGAAACAAAAGAGTCATTGTTATTATTTGTACATGTTCAATCTCCTAGAGAGAAATTTTCCGTCGAAAAATTTTGATAATAGTTTGCGCTCCATGCTTGATCATAGCTATTTAAACTTAGAACATTACCTGTAGCCAAATCTTTATGGTAAGTCGCCCAAGTACATGTTCAATTCCTTTTTTTAGTAATAACCATTTCCGGCTCAACTTCCAAATTATGATCCACTGTTCTTCCAGCGACTCCATTCCCTTCGTAAGCCACTACATCAAAAAATCCCGGAGCACGTTTGAACATATGCGCATAAAAATCTGAGTTTGCGCTAGCTAAATAATATCAATTCATAGAGTCAAAACTTGTTGCATCAGGAATTTCTATACCTATTGAACTACTGATCAGTGCTTTTGCTCAGCGTAATCTGTCCAGTATGCGAGTGTTGTTTGAACTTCCATTTTTATCAAAATACCAAACTGAATCAACTGAAGAAAAACTGGACTCAAATTCCGGAGAACCAGAACTTCCGTTACTATTACCTTTGTCACTTGCAAAAACTTCACTACTGTTCACCGGTGTTTTTTGAGGAGCACGGATGGCACAGTAAATAATTTCAGCAGAAGCTCCAAATGCGCTCTCTGATTTGAATCCATTCGAGGTAAAATCTATCATGTCATTGGTCGTATTTTCTGCATTAGAGAGGTTTGACCATAACAAAGAGTCATCACCACTTACAACAGCTCCTCGCATATTATCATGGATTCGCCAGTTACTCGTATTATCGCTTCTTTTCCATATAACGAACTGAGGCTCCCATCCCAAGTTGACTTCATCGAACCTACCTCTTGTTGCCTCTGTTGCAACATTTCCGCACTGAATCTTCCCATCTGTACTTGGATCATGGGCAAAAAGATAAGCGACGTAAGAACCACCCGATGCATTAACATTTGTATTTGCAGGTGTTCACAAAGTAAATGTTGAATTATTTGCAGAGACGATTTGACTACCTGCAGAATATGCTGCAGCAGTTGCTTGAAGCTCCAAGTTGTAAGCTAAACTCAAAGATCGGTGCCATGTAAGCCAACCACCACCACTATCTGTTCTTTTTACAATAACCATCCCCGGCTCAATCCCCAAATCGTGCGCAATCTGCCTTCCGCTTGTTCCATCTCCCGTATAACTCACAACATCAAAAAATCACGGAGCTTCGCGGAAAGTCCAAGAGACATGTTTGTGATTGTTAGCATTAGTGCTTGGAGATCCCCCGTTTAATGTAAAACCATTGTTTAATGGGCTTATTCAGGAGAGTGTACCGTAACTTTCACCTTGAGTGCTAGAAGGGTATAAGTTATATCCGTTCCAGCCAGTCAAGCCCGTTCACTGAATCATTGCAACCTGAGCTGATTCTCTATTTTTAATCCAAACCATACCTCACTTACCTTCCAAGTCGATTCCATTTTCAATTGTCTGTGTGCTGCCATTTCCTTCATATAAATAAGTCGAAAAGACATCCTCAACCGTCTCTTCTCAAGCTCATCCAGCCAGTTGCAACTTACCATCAGCTATCTCAATTTTTGTATTATCTTCCAGCGTATAATCATTTGTCGTCGTAAAA
>JANQMV010000043.1 GCA_028279865.1 Candidatus Altimarinota bacterium
AACAGTTATGACTGTCCTCCATGCCGGAGGTAAATTCGGAGAAGGCGGAGGTTATAAAGTGTCGGGTGGACTGCATGGTGTGGGTGCTTCGGTTGTAAATGCGCTTTCAAACAAAACCCGTGCGGAAGTACATCGTGACGGAAAAGTGCATGTTCAGGAATATGCCAAAGGTGCGATTTTGAATGACGTACATGTAGAAGGGGATACGGATAAAACAGGAACTGTGGTGACTTTTTATCCTGATGATACGATTTTTGAGACAGTGGAATTTGATTTCAAAACAATCGCTACTCGTATTCGCCAGCAAGCGTATTTGACTAAAGGAATTACAATTTCCTTGATTGATTTGCGTAAGCCGGTAATTGAGAAAAAAACAGAAGGGGAGGATGGAGAAGTAAAAGTGACCAAAGAAGTTGTAGAGGGAGAATTCATTCCAAATAAAGTTAAATTCTATTTCGAAGGTGGTGTGATGTCTTACGTACAACACTTAAATCAAAATAAAGAAGGTTTAAACGAAGTCTTCTACACTGAAAAAGAGATAGATGGCGTGGCGGTAGAAATTTCTTTCCAATATACTAATTCTTTCTCGGAAAATATCATCACCTTCGCAAACAACATTCATACACTTGAAGGCGGTTCGCATCTGACAGGTTTTAGAGCGGCTTTGACTCGTTCGATTAATTCATATGCGCGTGACAAAGCAATTTTAAAAGAAAAGGACTCAAACCTAACTGCGGAAGATGTACGTGAAGGTTTGACGGCGGTGATTTCAGTAAAAATTGCGGAACCACAGTTTGAAGGTCAGACAAAGTCTAAGCTTGGTAATCCGGAAGTTCGTCCGATTGTGGAATCTGTTTTTAATGAAAGTCTGGCAGAATATTTGGAAGAAAATCCGGGAGAAGCGCGAAAAGTGATTGAAAAGTGTTCACTGGCTGCACGTGCCAGACTGGCTGCGCGAGCTGCGCGTGATACGGTAATCCGTAAAGGTGCGCTGGAAGGCATGACTCTTCCGGGGAAACTGGCGGATTGTTCTTCCAAAGATGCGGAAAAATCAGAACTTTATATTGTGGAGGGTGATTCTGCAGGTGGTTCGGCAAAACAAGGGCGTGATCGTCAGTATCAAGCGATTCTGCCTTTGCGTGGTAAAATTTTGAACGTAGAGCAAGCGCGTCTTGATCGTATTTTGACAAATAATGAAATCAAAGCCTTGATTATTGCGATGGGTACGGGAATTCGCGAAAATTTTGATATGGAAAAACTACGCTACGGAAAGATCATTATCATGACTGATGCGGATGTGGATGGTGCGCATATCAGGACACTGCTTTTGACTTTGTATTATCGTTATTTTAGAGAAATTATTGAAAGCGGACATCTGTATATCGCGCAACCTCCGCTTTATAAAATCAGTAAAGGAAAAAAATCCTGGTATGCTTATACTGAAGATCAAAAACAAGATATTTTAGTACAAAACGGACTTGTTGATGAAGAACCTGAATTGCCTGGTGAGGGAGAAGAAGAACCGGGGGAGGGTGAGGAGTTAACTGCGGAAAAGCCGAAGAAGAAGGCACCTCGCGTGAATATCCAACGTTATAAGGGGCTTGGGGAAATGAATCCGGAACAGCTTTGGGAAACGACGATGGATCCGGAGAAACGTACGATGTGGCAGGTGACGATTGATGATGCGGAACAGGCGGATAACATTTTCGAAGTTCTTATGGGGGGAGAGGTTCCGCCAAGGCGTAAGTTTATTCAGACGCATGCCAAGACAGTTAAGAATTTGGATGTGTAAAAAATAACTTTTAGCTGTTGTCCATTAGCTATGATTTTTTAGATGTGAGCAGGCTTGTACATTGCTTGGAGTTTTTTTAGAGTGGTTGTTAATTTTTGTTGACAAAAAGGTTGTAAATATGTAAAATAACCGTTCCTGTTCTTTAAAACCATCTAATTCGTTAGGGTCTTTTGGCAACTTAGTTGGTCGTAATTTTTTAAATTCGCGGCTTTCGAGTTTCCGAAGCCGCCTTAACGAAAGGGAAAACAATGAAAAAAGAATTAAGGTTCGTTTTGTTTATCGTACTCCTGCTTGGAGCTGGATTAACTTTTTGGATGAGTGGCGAAAAAGAGTCTTCTCCGGAAAAATCTTCACCTCCTCCTGCGTTCAATTTGATCTTTACAGATGAAACAACTGGCGAGGAATTTAATTTCTTGACGAGAGATCAGATTGAAGCAAGTTCTTGGAGGGTGTCTCTGCGAATGAAGGGGCATCCTGACACATACTTTGCTTCGATTATGCCTCCCATGCCCTCAGGGGGAATTAATGAATGCATGATTATGTTTAAAACCTATAACCAAGACGGAAGCGAAGGGGCTCTCACAAAACCTGAGCCTGTCTGGTATTTTTCTCCGATACGTTTCAAGGACGGAAGAACTTTTTCTTATGAAAATGGTGTCATTGCCCTTCACAGGCGGTCTTAGCCGTCGGAAAAGTCGCTATTATGCAGTTTTTTCCGGCGGCTTTTCCTTTATTTAAAATATTTTGCTTTTTGTTCTCTGCTGGTGTTATCACCTGCAGAGCGGAAGTCATCAGACTTTTTTAAAATTCTATTTTGATCTTTTTAAACCTACGCTATAATGCCCGCGTGTTTTATAACTTAATTAACAAAAACGTGACTCTAAAAATTATTCAAAAAACAAAACTATGGTTTGGTATCTCCGCAGTGATGATTGCAGCGAGTGTTTACGGAATTGCCGTTTACGGACTTAACCTTGGAATTGATTTTACCGGAGGAACTTTGATGGAACTAAAATTTGAACAACAAGTGGAATCAAGTCAGTTGGCAAAAGTTTATTCAGACACACTGGAATTAGATCAAGATCCGCTTGTAATTCCTGGAGAAGAAAATTCTTATATTATTCGTACAAAAGATATCGATGATGCAACACATACAAGTTTGGTTGATCAAATTGCTGCAAATATAGGTGCGTTTGAAGAGCTGCGTTTTACAACAATTGGTCCAACGGTCGGTAGTACGATGAAAGAAAAAGCGGTTATGGCACTTTCATTAGCAATTGTGGCAATTATTCTCTTTATTGCTTTTGCTTTTCGTAGAATCCCGCGTCGTATTTCTCCTTGGAAATTTGGGTATTGCGCGATTGCGGCTTTGGTGCATGATGTTTTGATTACACTGGGTCTTTTTGCTTACTTGGGACATTTTATGGGAGTGGAGATTGATATGCTTTTTATTACTGCCCTGCTGACGATTATGGGATTCTCGGTACACGATACAATTGTTGTATTTGATAGAATTCGTGAGAATTTAAAATTACAAGACAGAAACAGTACTTTTGGAAAGACAGCAAATAAAGCGCTAAATCAGACGATGGCTCGTTCTATCAATACATCACTTTCGACTTTGGTAACGCTTGTTGCATTACTTATTTTTGCAAGTGAATCAATTTATTGGTTTGTGTTTGCTTTGGTTTTTGGAATTTTAATCGGGACATACTCTTCAATTTTCATTGCGAGTCCGTTATTAGTTGCATGGCAAAACAGAGTGACAGCGAAGCAGAGGAAGAAATAAAACAATATTGTCATCTCGACTGAAGTGCCTTATTTTTTGAATGGAAAAGTCTGTAATTTTTGCTTGTAAATTCACCAAAGTTTAACGTAATGGAGAGATCCCTTTGCTTAAAGAGATTTCTCCACTTCACTTTGTTTGATTTTTTATAAGGCTCTTAGCTTACAATTATGCTAAATATGCAGTAAAATCTTTTCGGTCGAAATGACAGAATTATTTTTTTATTGATATAGACTTTATGAGCTCTGATTTTCTTATTGTCGGTAGTGGAATCTCAGGGCTTTTTTTGGCGGAAAAATTAAGCGAATTGGGGACTGTGACCTTGGTGACGAAAGGGGCGATGCGTGAAGCTAATACGAATTTTGCGCAGGGTGGGATTGCGGCTGTGCGTGACTTTGAGAATGATACGCTTGAGTCGCATGTGCAAGATACAATGGAGGCGGGGAGTTTTCATAATGATAAAGAGGCGGTAGAGTTTTTAGTAAAAAAAGCGGATTTTGTTCTTCAGCAGATGAATGATATGGGGATTGTTTTTGATGAAAATCCTACTCGTGAAGGCGGGCATAGCTTTTCACGTATTTGGCATAAAGACGATTTTTCAGGAGAATATATTGAAGAGTCTCTGATTTTACGTATTCAGAAAAATGCGAATATTAACATTTGGGACAGAGCTTATGTGTTTGAGTTAATTGTTGAAGATGGTGAATGTAAGGGAGTTTTAGTGCAGGATCATAACGATGAAATTCATCCTTTAGAATCACAAAATACGATTTTAGCCATGGGAGGAGCGGGGTATTTATTTGAAAAGACGACTAATCCAAAAGTAACGGTGGGAGAAGGGATTTCTTTGGCAATTTTGCATGGGATCGAACTTGGAGATCTTGAGTTTATCCAATTTCATCCGACTGTTTTAGACATTGAAAGAGAGCCGATGTTTTTGCTTTCTGAAGCGTTACGTGGTGAAGGTGCGAAGCTTGTGAATGCAGACGGTAAAGAGTTTATGCTTAAGTATCATGAGCAAGGAGATTTGGCTCCACGTGATATTGTGACTCGGGCGATTCGTGAAGAGCAAAAAAAAGGACAAGTCTACCTTGATATCAGACATCGTAGCGTTGATTTTCTTCGTCGGCGTTTTCCGAATATTGCTTATGAATTACGTAAATATGATTTGAAGCTCGAGCGTGATTTGATTCCAGTGACGCCAGCTGCTCATTATACCTGCGGAGGAATTAAGACTGATTTACAAGGTAGGACGAATTTGAAGAACCTTTTTGCCTTAGGAGAGGTTGCTTGTACGGGGATTCATGGTGCAAATAGGTTGGCGAGTAATTCACTGCTGGAAGGTGTGGTTTTTGCGGAAAGCATCTATTGGGAAATTAAAAATGAAAAATTAAAAATGAAAAATGATGAGAAAGCTGCGAGCTATGAGTTGCGAGATGGAAGTGATGAGAAACCCTTAGAGAAGTCTAAAAATATGAATAAAAAAATTGTACAAAATGTCGATTATCTTCCTGTTAAAACAAAACATTATGAAGGTTTTTTAAAGGAGATAAGGAGGATTATGTGGGAATATTTTGGGATTATTCGTAATCTCAAGCAAATGGAAAAAGGCCTGAAAGAATTACATGAACTGGAGGCAAAAGATATTTCTTCGCATAATATTCAGTTGGCAGCTTTAGCAATAGCATCAGCTTGTATAGAACGTAAAGAAAGCTTAGGTTGTCATTGGGTTAACCTTAAATAAGTTGCTTAATTATCTCTTAGTTTTTAATCAAGTGAATTTTTAACTCTGTTATTCACAAAGTTTTTAGGTTATAATTTTTCCGCTTATTTTTTAAAAAACCATTCAATGTTTAAGTTACGAATTATTGCAGTATTAATAGTTTTTACTTTGTCTTTTGGGCAGGTAAGTGCTTTAGAGGATTTAAATAATTCAAGATATGATGAGGCCTTGAGATATCTTGATTTGATTAATGTGATAGATAACAAAGAGAAGTTTGACTCAGACGAGCTGATTAATAAAGCAGAGTTTATTACCTTACTTTTAAAACATGCGGGCTATGATGAGAAAGAAATGAAACGTAAGCTTTTTCCGACTCCTTTCCAAGATGTTCCTCTGCAATCATGGTACTCGCCTTATGTTTATGCTGCTTATGAAGATGGCTTGATTCAGGAAAATGATCTCTTTTATCCAAATAAGCATCTGACCCGTTACGAAGCTTTAAGTTTTTTCTTTTTACTGGAGGGAATTTCAGCACCTTTTTATGCGGAAAACGTCCAGGAATTTAAAGATTTGCCAAGCAAATCAAAAGTGAATGCAATTGTTTTAAGAGCTTTGGATCTTGATCTGATTATACCAGTAGAGAGAGACCATTTTGGCGTGATGCAAAAGATGAAAAAGGGTGAAGTGGCTTTAATGCTTTATAATTACGCTTTGTCAGATCAATCTGATAAAATTATCCATTTGGATGAGACTGTTTTGGGAGAAGAACCTGATTTAGCGATTTTTTTAGATGTTTGGACAAGAATTCATGAGGATTTTGTGTTTGCGGAAGATATTGATGATGAGGCGATGATTCAGGCGGCGATTGAGGCGATGGTAAGAAGTCTTGAAGATCCTTTTTCGGTTTATATGCCTCCGGAAGAGGGTGGTGAATATTCGGATTCTCTGGAGGGTGAATTGGAAGGAATTGGTGCTTATATCGGACTTGATGATAAAAAGATTATCATTGTTTCTCCGATACAAGGAAGTCCCGCTCAGGAAGCCGGCTTATTACCAAATGATGAAATTATTAAAATTGATGATGAGGATGTGGTAGGTTTACCTTTGTTTGAAGTTGTGCGTAAGATCAAAGGACCGAAAGAGACTAAAGTAAAAATTACAATTTTAAGGAATAATCTTGAAAAGAATTATACGATTACCAGAGCAAAAATTGATCTCAAATCAGTTGCTCTTGAAATGCAAAATAATATTGCAGTTATTAGTTTAAATCAATTTATAAGTCGGACCAGTGATGAATTTGATGTAGTTGTGAAGCAGGTTTTGGAAAACAATGCCAAAGGGATTATTTTAGATTTGCGTAATAATCCGGGTGGTTTTTTGGGATCGGCTGTGGATGTTTTAGGTAATTTTATTGAAAAAGGGGAAGTGGTGGTGTCTGTTGATTATCCGACGATTTCCTTTGAGCAAAAATCAAAAGGAGAAGCTGCTCTGGCAGACTTACCTTTGATTGTTTTGGTTAACGAAGGTTCTGCTTCAGCTGCTGAGATTATGGCAGGTGCGTTGCAAGATTTAGAGTTGGCGATAATTATGGGACAGCAAACCTATGGAAAAGGTACTGTTCAAGAATTGACTTATTACACGGATGATTCAAATCTCAAACTTACTGTGGCAAAATGGCTTACTCCAAAAGGTAGGTTTATTGATGAAAAAGGTCTTACGCCTGATATTGAAGTGGAGAATAAAGAAGGTCGTTTGAAAGATTATCAAATGGAAAGAGCTTTGGAAGAAATTCAAAAGTTAAAATAGTCTGCATGTTTACCAAGTTACTGACAAAATTAACCAAGAGAGAGAATCTGACTCAAGAAGAGACAGAATTTGTTTTTAATCTTTTAATGAACGGAGAATTGTCTCCGGTTCAGATTGCTGCTTTTTTGTCAGCTTTAGCTGCAAAAGGAGAAGCTCTGGATGAGATTGTCGGTGCTGCTAAGATTATGCGCCAAAAGTCACACCAGATTATGCCAAAGGTAAAAAAACTAATTGATACGTGTGGAACCGGTGGAGACAAGTCAGGTTCTTTTAATATTTCAACCACGGTTGGTTTTGTTGTTGCTGGTGGAGGTTTGTCGGTGGCAAAGCATGGGAATCGTTCAGTGACCAGTAAGGCGGGGAGTAGTGATGTTTTGGAGGCTTTGGGAGTCAAGATTGATTTAGAACCTGCTAGTGTAAAAAAATGTATTGAAGAGATAGGGATTGGTTTTATGTTTGCTCCTCTTTTTCATCCGGCGATGAAACATGCAATGCCAATCAGGCAAGAACTCAAAATTAAAACAATTTTCAACTTACTTGGTCCTTTGACAAATCCAGCGAATGCGGAGTACCAACTTTTAGGAGTTTTTTATGCTGATTTGACCGAAAAATTTGCAGGGGTTCTCAAAAAACTTGGAGTGAAACAGGCTCTGGTGGTACATGGTGATGGCTTGGATGAAATTACCCTGACGGGGGCAACACAAATTAGCGAGCTGAAAGATGGAAAGATTAAAACTTATCAGATTGATCCGGAAGATTTTGGTTTTAAAAAATGTGCGCTTGCAGAGCTAAAAGGTGGAGATGCAGATAAAAATGCAAGAATTATCAAGGGAATTTTAAGCGGAGAAGAGAAAGGCGCTAAACGTAACATAGTACTTCTCAATGCAGGAGCGGCTTTTTACTCTGGAAATGTAGCTGATTCGATTCAGGAAGGAATCAAACTGGCTGAAGAAGTGATTGAGTCGGGTAAGGCGTTGGAGAAGCTGAAGGAGATGGTTGCTTTAACGAGTAAATTATAAATTTTTTGCTTCTCCCTTTTTCAAGGGGAGACTGAGAGGGTAAAGTGCTTAGGTATCCACGACGTTTGATTGAGTTTGAGTAAGGATACCTTTCCTAACTTCTCCTTGGAAAGGGGAGGGATAGCTGCACTTTTCTAAGTGCCTAAAGCCTAAAATCTAAGATTCTAACATTCTAAACTATGCCCGAACTTCCAGAAGTTCAAACACAGGTTGATGATTTACAAGCGCTTGTTGGAAAACGTTTTGTTGCGATTAAATCAAATTCAATCAAAAATTTTGTGCCGGTTTTTCCGCAGTTTCGAGAGATTCTTAAGGGTTTGGCAATCGAAAGAATTGAGCGAAGGGCGAAGTACCTTGTTTTCTTTTTGGAGAAGGATGTGGTGATGGTTGTACATTTTCGAATGACAGGGCATTTTCTTATTGATGCGGAGGATCCATATATTCGAACTGTTTTTGAGTTGGATAATGGAACTATTTTAAATTATTCGGATATTCGCAAATTTGGGCATTTTTGGTTGAGTGATGTGCATAATTATGAGCGAGTCAGTGGTCTTGATAAATTGGGGATTGAACCTCTGAGTGAGGAATTTACTTTTGCTAAATTCAAGGAAATTCTGAAAGGCAAAAAAGGTTTTTTGAAGCCCTTTTTGTTAAACCAAAAGTATATTGTAGGTATTGGCAATATTTATGCGGATGAGAGTGCTTTTTTGGCTGGCCTGCATCCTCTGAGCAGGCTTGAAAATCTAACATTGAAGCAAAAAAAGAAGCTTTATGAGTCAATTAGAGAGAGTTTGCGAAAAGGTGTGGAGAATCGTGGCACTACTATCGGGGAATATGTCGATACAACCGGCAAACATGGTAAAAACCAGTATGAACTTTTGGCTTATAAACGTGATGGTAAGAAATGTTTGGTGTGCGGGACGGAGATGAAGAGAATTGTTGTGGGGCAGAGGGGGACGACTTTCTGTCGGAAATGCCAAGAGAAGGTTTAGGTATTGGTTTTAAGATGATAAAGAGGTGTTACCCCTCCTAACCTCTCCTAAAAGGGGAGGGAAAGTTTTCAATTAGGACTACAAGCTGTCCAATTCTGCAAGGAGTGCTTTTTCTTCTTCATTTTCTTCCGATTCGGTTGCGGCTTCTTGTTGTTTTAGTTTTTCTTTTCTTTTTTTGGCTTCTAGGGCGTTGATTTCGCTTTGATGTTTGTCATTGATTGCTTGGATGTCTTGGTTGTATTTTTGGTTGATTTCGTCAAGTTTTTCGCGTTCTTTGACTAGGATGCCTCTGAGGTTGGCTATTTGTTCTTCGTTCATGAGGGGCATGATTTTGAACCAGTAGTTTTTTTCGTCCAGGTTCATTGCTTCGGTTTGTTTGATGAGTTCGACAAGGTCGGGGTAATTTGCTTTGACGCTGTCGGGGATAATGTAGTCTCCGTCAGTTTGGTTGAGGACTGTGCTTGTATTTTTTGTTTTTACTGGAGGCATGTTCTTTTTAGCTAAATTCTTAGTTTTCAGTAAATTATATCAAAAAAAAGATGTACAGGGAAGTCTTTTTGTTGTGGATTTTTTTTGACAAAATATTAAAAAATAGTTAAATTCACTTTCTGGAGTTATTTGAAGATTCTTTTTTCTAAGAATACTTCGGCTGTTGATTCGGCTTTTAATTCCGGTTTTTCCGAGCTGTTTTCTGATGAAATATAGTTTGGATATTTGTTCTTTAACATTCATAGGTTAATTATAGGAAACAAGCTTTCACCATTTAGTTACTTTTTTGTTTTTTCCCTTTCCCGTGCAGGGGAGGCGGGGGGTGTAAAAAGTGTTTGGGTGGTGGAAGTTTGCAGTTAACTATTTTAATACAGAAGGAGGACAAAAAACTTTTTAAATTTTTCTAGAAAAACTTAAAATTTTGGCGAGGTCGCTCCTTGCCGCAAACGAATGAAAGGAATTTAATTAGAATGACAACATCTTTTGAAAAAAGAGCTTTATATCCATTGGATGAAGTACAGGCAACAGGATCCGCATTAGATGCTTTAAGAAAAGGTGGGTTTAAAAAACGTTTTATTACTGCAACAGTCGGACTTGCTCAATCTCATAAAGCTGAATGGCAACTTTCAGCTGAGGAAATGCTTTATCAGAGCGGGCTTTTTCTTCCTGTAGGTTACAACTTTATTGGTGAAGAACGTTTTTTTCAAGAAGTGGTGATGAAATACCTTTTTGATGGCACTGTTGATTTTTCTAAGGTGGCAATTCTTGCAACTAGCGGGGGAACGGACGCCCTGAGCAAAATCATCGGAGTTTTAGATGGTCCAATTGTTCCAGTTGGTATGCCAAATTGGCCGAATACTGCAGGAATTATCGAAGGGAAGGGAGGAGTTGTTTTTCCATATCTTGATTTCGATATAGAAGCGGGCGTTTTTCAGCATGAAAATGTAATAAGGGTTGTTCAAAACCTCGATGGGCTTTCTGCAGATTCAACAAATGATGAAATGTCTCTCTTCTATGATTCACAGGGGAGTGCGTTTCGAAAATCTACTGGTGTTAATCTGTCAGGAGAAAACGATTTTGTACCGACTTGGATCCAGGAAAAAATGGTTACTCCTTTGCTGCATGCTGTATGCAAAAATCCTACGGGAGTGGATATTCCTGAAGAGGTTGATGGTTACGCTGTATGGGGAGCAGTGGCGGAAAAAGCTCTAGCGAATGATATCATTTTGATAGTGGACGCTGCTTATCTTGAATTCGGAAACGGGCCAGAAGAAGACAACAAAATGATAAAATATTTTGCGTCTAAGGGCGTGAAAATGATGATTGCTTTCTCTGGTTCAAAGCTTTACAACCAGTATAGCAATAGCCGAATCGGTGCAATTGTGGCTGTTAATTTTCCAGATAATGATGATGTAAAAAAGAAGTTGTTATACGAAGGAAGGAATACAACATCAGCGATCGGAACCTCAGCCCAATTGTTTGCTGCGGTTGTTGAACAATTCTACCATGACCAGCATAAGGAATGGTTGAAGGAGAGAAGGGCAAATGGTACTGCAAATCGCAAGATAATTGCTTCCCAAATCAAGGACAACAATCTAAAGACTTCTATCCTGAATGGGAAAGGTTTATTTGCGGCTTTTAGTTTAAAAATGGCAAAATGGGTTTTTCCTGAGCTTTCTATGGAGATGGGGGTCAAAGTACCTAAAGAGGCAATAGAGTTCCCAGCAGATAATGTTCGTGTTGCTGGGATTATTACACCAAACTCAAGACTTGACGACGGTAATTTACGTATAAATATGGTACAAATTACATCCGAACAAGCACAAGTTATTGCGAAAACTCTTGCGTATGCAGAAAAAAGAAGTAATGAAAAATGAATGAAGAATTAAAAAAACTTTTTAACCTATGAATTTGGCGGCGCGGTGATAAAATCACCTGCGCCGCCTATTCAACTTGTCTAGATTTTTTAGAAAAATTTGTAAAAAAGAGGAATTATTGATAGATTTTAGCCACGCCTATTTTCACAATTATTTCAGACAAAAATGCCCAAACTTAAAACAATTTATATCTGCTCCAAATGCGGAGCGCAAGCTTCTCGCTGGGAAGGAAAATGTTCAAACTGCCAAGCGTGGAACAGCTACGTTGAAGATGTGATTGACGTGAAAGCGGAGAAATCTAAAACGACAGGAAAACCCCAAGCAACACACAAACTGGCATATCAAAACTTTGACGAAAAGAGAATAAAAGTAGGGATTTTGGAATTTGATCGGGTGCTCGGAGGAGGAGTTATGCAAAATGCAATTAATTTAGTCGTAGGAGATCCGGGTGTAGGGAAGTCGACCTTAGTTTTGCAAGCTGCGAGTAAACTCTCTCAAAAATTGAAAATTCTCTATGTATCCGGAGAAGAATCCGTACAGCAAGTTTCCGCACGCGCGAAAAGATTAAAAGCTAAAAGTGAAAATTTACTTTTTATCAATGAAGTGGGTTTAGAAAATATCTTGGCAACAGTTGAAGACATTGAACCTGATTTATTGGTGCTTGATTCTCTCCAAGTAGTGACATCTGCTGAAATTAACTCTTTGTCAGGGAGCATGAGTCAGGTGCGTTTTGTTGCGGAGAAGATGATGGAAATTGCGAAACAAAAAGGAATTCCGGTTTTTTGCATTGGACATGTCAATAAAGGTGGAGAACTAGCCGGTCCGATGGCTTTAGCTCATCTAGTTGATGCTGTTTTTTATTTAGAAGGAGAAAAATACCAGCAATTTAAAATGTTACGTAGTGTCAAGAACCGATTTGGCTCTATTGATGAAGTGGGTGTGTTTGAAATGACGGGGAATGGTTTTGTTGAAGTTAAAAATCCTTCGGCAGCTTTTCTGGAAGGTCGTCAAAAGGATTCTCTTGGTTCAATTGTCGTGCCCACTATGGAAGGTAGTCGTAGTTTCTTGGTTGAAATTCAGGCACTGACAACTCATACGAATTTTGGTTACCCCAAGCGTACTGCCAGTGGTGTTGATTTAAATCGTCTCAATCTCATGATTGCCGTACTCAATAAATATGCCAAGATGAAGCTTGATAGTCAGGATGTGTTTGTCAATGTGATCGGAGGCTTTAAAATTAATGAACCTGCGGTTGATTTAGGAATATGTTTGGCAATTGCTTCTTCCAAACAAAAAAAGGTGATTCCTAATGACACAGTTGCGATTGGGGAAGTTGGTCTTTCCGGAGAAATACGAAGTGTAAATTTTCTGGAAAAAAGAATCAAAGAAGCAGAAAAGCTGGGTTTTCAAAAAGTGATTTTGCCCAAAACAAGTAAACCACCGAAGATAGAGATGAAGACGGTTTTTGTGAGGAATGTTGCTGAGGCGGTTGCTTCAATTGTAAATTAAGAATGACGAATAGCCTCTGTCATCCTGAGCGGACCCCGCTCCTTTTGAATTATTTATGCGGGGGAGTGGAAGGATTTAGTGATTCTAAAATCGGAAATATTTCATTCTTAATTAGATTTTGGATATTCCAAGTGTTTGATTCGCCTACTCGTTGAAGGATAAATGATTCGTTATAGAGTACCTTAAACATTTCAAGCAACTCAGGAGAGTCGCTCAAGCTGGAGTAGGCAGGAAAAATTGGAACTAATAAGAAATATAAATCCTAACTTTAAGGATTTGTATTCAAAGGTTTTATCGGAACTAAAAACATAGCTTGAAGTTTAAGATTCCGGACAAGCCGGAAAGACGTATAAGGTTCATTTAGTGGTCTTTTACAGGAATTAACTATGATGAGTAAAAAGAACTTTTATTTTGGATGAAACTTTTTTACTTCCAAAAATCATCAATAAAACGAATCCCGTTAATTGGCCAAAGTACAACCCAAACTTTTCCTGAAATCATATCCTTATGTACGTAGGGAGTGGGTTCATTTGTATAAGCATCTCTCCAGTAACGCGAATCAGAACTTCCTGTTCTGTTATCACCCAAAACAAAATAACTCTCATCCGGAACAGTGAAAGTCTCACTCATAATATCTGTAGGCAGATAGGTTTTTCCTTGAAATCTTTTGTCTAAATATGATTCATCAACATAATGCCCTTCGGGATCAGCTTCATTTTTGATTTTTACTTTTCCGTTTTCAATGATAACCGTATCGCCGGGTATACCAATGATACGTTTTACATAGTAATCTTTTTTGTGGTTTGGAGGGAGGAAAACAACCGGATCACCTCTCTCGGGTTCATTGAATCTGTAGTTTAATTTATTTACGATGATGTATTCCTTATCATGCAGAGTCTCAAGCATGGAGTTCCCACTGACTTGAAAAGGTGAAATAAAAAAATAGCGGATTGTAAAAACAATAGTGATAATAATAGCAGCATTTAAAAGAATGTCTGCGAGGAATAATAGAAAGTTCTTCCAAGGAGGATTGTCTTTATTCTCCCAGGGTTCTTGTTCTTCCCCTTCGGCATCCCATTCGTCTAAAATTAAATCACTGTCTGGTTTATTTTTTTTGCTTTCGGTTAAATCAATTTTTTCTGAGCTTGAATCGTAGTTTGGTTTTTTTTCTTGAGGCATTTTGATTTCATTAAGTTCGAGTAAAAGGAGTTTAATTGAACATTCTTGCTTTTTCAAGATTTAATTTGAATCCTTGATTGTAAAAAGGTAAAATCTGACCAGTCATAAAAACAAAAGAAAAAAATGTTCTTTGATAGGTTATTATTTAGTCGGCATTTAGAGTCAGGGGAAGAAATTATTTTTGCGGTACATAAACACTGGAGTTCCTCTTACGGAGTACTTTTTAAGGCTGCTTTTTTCGGGATAGTTGCTCCTTGGATTTTATACGGACTTTTTCCGCCTTTGTTTTGGTATGCTGTAGTTTGGTCAGTAATCGGCTATCTTAAATTTATGCACGCTGCGGTTGATTGGTATTCAGATGCGTTTATTTTTTCAAGTGAAAGTGTTATTCATGTCGAATGGAACGGTTTTTTTCATCGTAGTGCTTCGCGTATCAATTACCTTGATATTGAAGAAGCTTCTTATGTAGTACAAGGTTTTTGGGGGACGATTTTTAATTACGGAGAGCTAGGGATTAGCACAGCTTCAAATACAGTAACCCTTACGCATGCTAGGAATCCACAAAATGCCGAGTCGATTTTGAATAGAATCAAAACGGAACGAGCGGATAAAAAAAGGATGTCGGATAGTAACAAGCTGAAGGATTTGATTTCAGATATGGTATCATCGAATATTTAGTTTAGAATTTAGAAAGAGTCCGTTGTTCTGAACCCAGCTCAGGATGACGTTAATAGCCGAATAAAAATTTAAACTTACTAAATGGATAATCTAATCTACATTATAGGCGGAGTATTTTTCTTTGCGATTATAATCGTTGTATTGATAACAATTAGCCGTTTTAAAAAACGTTTTACTAAAAAAGAAAAAGCTTATTATAAACAAAAATGGCAAGAGATTCAAAATGAAAAAGACCTAAGACATGCGGTAATGACTGCGGATAAGTTATTAGAAAAAATCTTAAAGAGGAAAGGTTATAAGGGGACTCTTGGTGGAATGTTAAAGAAAGGTAAAAGGGAGTTTTCAGATTTGAATGGCGTTTGGTTTGCGCACAAAATTAGAAATAAATTAGCGCATGAAATTGATTTCAAGCTAAGTCCTCAAGAAGCTCAAAAAGGACTCCAGTGTTTTCAGCGGGCTTTTCGTGATTTGGGAGCTTTATAGGAACTTACGAATGCCCCAAATTACGAATTGCGAAATAGTCGTGTTATTCTGAGGAGCTTGCTGGAGCAATCTCTCCGAGTTGCTCCAAATGATTGATTCAAGGTGATTTGCTGAATAAATGATACGTTGTACAGTTTTTCAAATATTTCAAGCAACTAAGGAAAGTTGCTCGAGCTCTCGTAAACTTCGTTCTGGATGATAAAACATTTTTACGAAAATATTTGCGAGCTAATAGCTAACAGCTTTTTCCCATGATTATCGGAATTACCGGAAAAATAGGATCAGGAAAACATACTTTTGCAAAAATCCTTGAAGAAAAGGGATTTTTTTTGATTGATGCTGACCAATTAGCGCATGGTTTATATATTAGGGGGAGTGATATTTGGCATAAATTGGTAGACACTTTTGGTAAAAAAATCCTTGGTAAAAATTATGAAATTAACCGCAAGAAATTAGGTAAAATTGTCTTTTCAAATTTGGATAAACTAGAACAGCTAAACCAGATTATCCATCAAGAACTTAAAGTAAAAATTCAAAGTAAAATCAGAGAACTTAAAATTCAGCATTGTAAAAATATTGTTATTGTCGCTGCTTTGGCAGATAAACTTAATTTGAAAAATTTAGTTGATAAGTTGGTTTTAATTCAAACTCCTCTAGAAAAAAGAATTAAGCTTTTAAAGAAAAATAGAGGGATGAAAGAAAAAGATGTTTTACAGATAGACGAGCTTCAGCAGGATACTGAAAATTATGACGTGAGGATCTTGAATGAAGGGAGTTTAGGCGAGTTTGAGGAGAAGGTGTT
>JANQMV010000042.1 GCA_028279865.1 Candidatus Altimarinota bacterium
AGAGGTGTAAAATCAGAGAATTCATTGTATAAACTACTGAAAATACTCTTTTATTTTAGAAAATACAAATGACAGACACAGGTTTTTGCAACAGTGCCTTGCTTTTTTACTTGATAAATAAGCAAAAATTTGCTAAAATCTTTAGATAAATTTGTAAGACAGAACCTAATTTTATTTGACAAAAAAATGAAAAGCTGATATAAAAATAAAAATTTAGTAATTTAAGATGAATCTTTTGCCGAATCACAATTTGGCGGGATTTTTGCAAAAAAAACTCTTTGCGGAGCAAAGATTTGTTTTGGTTGATAAAGATAATCAAGATCAAGTAGAGCAGAATGAGGTTACGAATTTGGAAGTTAATGAAAAGGGTTTTTTTGAACAAGAATTAAAAGATGTTGCTTTTAGAATTAGGCGAGCAATTGATTTGAAAGTTGATGATGAAGGTTACATTGGATTAGCAGGCACTAGTCGCGAAGTTATTGCAGATAATGCGAAAGAAAGTTTAGAGGAATTACTAAGAGAGAAAAAATATTACGATTCTGATATACAAGGAATTCTTTTAGAAAGGGAAGTGGCTGATCCAACGTGGGATAGATTAGTGGATTCAATAAAATTCTTTTCTGGAAAACATAAAGAAAAACTCTCGAAAATTTACGAGCAACTACTCACAATTACTGATAGGTTGAAAGATCAAACGGATATTGCAGAGCTCGTGAATGCAACGATTGAAAAAGCTAGAGAGGAGCTGCGTGCCGCAAGTTTTGAACATAAAACTTTATTAAAAAATGAACGACAGGATCTTTTGAATAATATTGCTTCAAGAATTGAGGCAGAAAAGAGTTTACTCGATAAGGAGTTAGCCGAATTTAGAGATGTGTGTGTAGAGCCAGAAGCTTTAAAAGAGAGGCTCAGTAGTGGCGAAGAAATAGGTTTTTTTGAATATATAGAAGCACGAACAAATTTTGGGAGTTTATTAAAGAGCATTAGGAGTAATACTTATCAAGATGCAGATGTTGAGGAGGCAAGTGAGTTGATTCAATATATGAAAAAAAAGGTAGCAGACAGAAGAACGTCTGTAGAAGAATTCCAGTATTTAGATCAGAATGATGAAGAGAGGCAAGAAGTTGTAAATGAATTGCTTAAGGGCGTGCAGAAAATTTTGACTTATTACCGAATGGAGAATAGTAAAATTTTGAATCCTGACAAAGCTCCGAAAAGCGAATCTGAGAAGAAGTTTGTAATGCAATTGATTCAGTTTGAAGAGAGATTGGAGGATGGTGAAAATCTGATTAGTGCCGGTGAAATTGCGTTTATAGATGATGTTCTAACGAAAGTAAATCAGGGGCTGAAGAGTACACGAAAACTTAAAATACAAAATCCAGAAGACAAGACAGCAGTAGCTTTAGAAAGCGAATTAGGTAACCAAATACAGTATTTAAGAAATCTTCCTTTACCTCTGGATGCTGAAGCTAGAAGATCTTTCAAGAAAGCTCAAGCAGAATTAAAAATGCTTGCTGCAGAATTTAAAAATGATGATGGAGAATTGAATTTAGCAAATCTAAAAACGTTTGCACTTGGATTAGATCAACTTGGTACAAATGGTCAAGTCACTGGTGATGAAGAATCGCTCAAAAAGCAATGGTTATTTGATAAGTTAGAAAATCTTGGCAAGATAGAAACAAAATTAAAAGGTAGTCTTAATTCTCCTCAAGAAAAAAGGGCAAATTTTGTAGCGCAGAGACAGATTGAAAAATATGTGAAACAAATTGAAGCAGCGACTGAACCTAAGGAAGTGGTAGAGCAATTAATCAAAGAGGAGCACTTAAAAATTCTTGCTGCTGAGCAATTTGAGGAAGCTTATCGTAAAACAGGAGTTACGAATTCTTATCTTGTGATTGAACAAACCGAATATAATCCACAGATTCCAAATTACAGTGGAGATGATTGGACGATTTATTTAGATGCAGCTTTTTACGAAAAGCTGGAAAGAGAAGAAGGAAATTTTGAAAGATTTAAAGCTCGTATTGCTCACGAACTTGCACATCGCAGATTTGAAGTTGAAGTCAGGCAGGAGCTTGAAGATGCGAATATTTATGAACATAGCCAGTGGGCATCTCTAAAAAATCAGTTTAATACTTTGATTCAGGGGAAAACTGTAGGAGGGGATGAGCATGGTTTTGATAGCAATGTAAATGTACTTAATGAACTTTTTGCGCTTTCCGAGGAAAATAAAGTGGCGGAGATTGCAAATAAACCTTTGAGAAAGCTTGTTGAAGAGTTTAGTAAGATTATTGATCCATTGCTTACTGATAAGACTCTTGGTGTGCCTAAGTTAAAAATGCATGGAGCAATTGCTGAAACAGAGCAAGATGAAGCAGAAAGAGAAGAGTCAACTGGAGAACCAGATTCTGATACAGTGGACACAGAAGATACTGATGGCACTGATATTCTAGGAACAACACAGGAAGACGCTCAAAAAGATTCAGAAGATGTTGAAAAAGCCCGTGTTAACGCAGTTTCAAATTTTAATTCATTTGAAGGTTATATAAAAATTTTTGGAGGTCAGATTGTTGATGAACAAGGAAATGTCCAGCAAGAACCGGCTCAAATGGATATAAAGAGAATTGACGGTGGTGAAAAATTGTTGAGTATGGCTGAAAGTGAATATACAAAAGTAAAAAAGGCGATAGACAATATAGATTCTATTCGTCCGAAGTCTGTGGAAGATTTAAATAATTGGCTTGGCGAAATGAATGGATACTTTAAATCTGCTGAAAAGGAGATTTCTTCAAATGAAGCAGGATCACCAAGTTATTTCCAGCAGCTTTGGAGTGATACAAAGTTTTTATCTGTGGATGATATTTTTCACTTGGCAACAGAATCTTGGGAGTTTATGCAACGCAGACGTGATAGAAATTCTCAAGATGCTCGAGCTGCAGTTGGGCAAAAACTCTTTAAAGATGTACCATTCTTAGACTTACTATCTAATGAGTATTTATCTAAACGTCAAAAATTAGAGCAAGATGAAGTGAGTGAATATCAGGGGAACTTAAGCAACATGTCACATGAAGAAATTTATCCACTTCTTTTTAATCCTAAAAATGTTGATCACCTAAAAGCTGTTATCAATGACCTTTGTGACAAAGGGAAAATGCGTTGGGATGACCATCGAGTTTGGAAATCTTTAGGTAAATATTCTTTCATTCGGATCCCCAATGTTGCTAAAGCAGATGAAGACGTGGTTTATCGAAATGAGTGGCTCAAGAAAATTGTTGCAGATATTTGGGATGAAGATACTTGGGATGGCTGGAGAAAGGCCAACGACAACAGTATGAACTCGCAGATAGGGGATTTACATGGTGAGTCTAATGATTTACATGCCTTGGGTGGTAAGCCTGTAACAGATAATCTAGATGATATTATAAATGCACGTAAAGCTGGTTTAGATGATTTTAAAGCAGGAAAAGGTGATATTCCGATTATTCCAAGTCACCGGTATCAGAAGAACTTAGATTATGCTTTTGAATACGGTAAGTTGAGTATGGAAGACAAGTTTTTCTATCTAATTTCAGGGGTCGCTCATCGTGTGATTCCAATTGAATATTTTAAGAAAATTCAATCAGAACGTTTTCTGGTTTTACCTATTTTAGATTTCTTTTATGCAAAAAATAATAGTGTCCCAGAGGTAGACGCTTTATATAAAGAAATTATGGATAATGGAGGTAACCCTGAAGGTATACACAAGATGCTGATGCATAGAGTTTTACATGATCCTATGGCAAGAAAACGTATTGAAAAATTAGTGAGTAGAGACAGAGTTCGTGAGATAGATCATGATGATTGGCAAGCCCTTATGGCAGCTGTGAGCGCAAATGATGTTGATACACTTCTTTCAAAACCAAACGGAGGAAAGGCTGTGATTACGAAGGCTTCAATGATTAATGGTATGGCCTCCTACTCTACTTTTGTAAAAGGGCAACATTGGCTAATTGAAAAAGAAGGTGGAAATTATAATTACAATAATTTAGTTGATTCTATCAAAAGTTTTGTAGCTTATGATTCAAGAATCATGGGACGTGTGGGGCGAAGAGGTGCATATGAAAGATTAGATAGAAGTCAACTGAATGAAGAGCCTTTAGGACACGGACTAAAAACAAAAGATTATCAGGAAAGTATGTACATATTAGTTGGAAAAATATTTGAAAAATATTATGGTGCTGAATCAAAGGATTATATTGATTCAATTTTTACAGACACAATGGACAAGACTCCGGAACAGTTAGAAAAATTGAAAAAAGACGGTATGGAAAAAGATGTGAACGCATTTACAGTAAAAATGAATGATATATCTTCTGATCCAAGAGGACGTCAGGCAATTAGAGATGCTTTGTCAGAAGTTGCTGAGGATATGGCTGATTATGGAGGAAGGAATTTTGACTACTCAATCAACACTTAGCACTAATTTTCTCTATTGCTTTTTCTTTAAATCCGTGTTAGCGTCAGCTAAGCATCTTTGTTGATGTTTTTTGATTGTTGAAGAACTGTTTTTGTAAAACAAAAATCAAGTAAAATTTAAAATACAAATATCCGGATGGAAAATGTTTTTACCTGTATTTTGATTTTTTTGGATTTATTTGAAATTTTCTATTTATAATTTGTAATTAATCTTCTGCCATGGCTTCAGAACTCAAAGTGACCGGTGCAAAAATGCACAATTTAAAAAATATAGATGTCAGTATCCCTCGAGATAAACTTGTCGTGATTACAGGTGTTTCCGGATCAGGGAAGTCTTCACTGGCTTTTGATACGATTTATGCAGAAGGTCAGAGAAGGTATGTGGAAAGTTTATCAGCTTATGCGAGGCAGTTTTTACAATTAATGGAAAAGCCGGAAGTGGAGAATATCGAAGGACTTTCGCCGGCAATTTCGATTGACCAAAAATCAACTTCACGCAATCCGCGTTCGACTGTGGGAACTGTAACTGAGAT
The DNA here is from genome assembly GCA_028279865.1 of Candidatus Altimarinota bacterium. GTDB lineage: Bacteria > Patescibacteriota > Gracilibacteria > JANQMV01 > JANQMV01 > JANQMV01. The sequence continues at coordinate 4,989 of JANQMV010000042.1, forward strand.
TTATGATTATTTGCGTCTTTTGTTTGCTAAGGTGGGACGTCCGCATTGCCCCGAATGTGGCGATGCGGTGACGAAGCAGTCAATTAGCCAGATTGTAGACAAAATTGCGGATTTGCCTGAAGGAAAAAGAATCATGCTGCTTGCTCCGGTTGTGAGAGATCGTAAGGGGGAACATCTCAAAGTTCTTGAAAAAATAAAAAAAGACGGTTTTGTGAGGATGCGTATTGATGGTGAAATTGTTTCAATTGCGGAAGAAATTAAACTTGATCCAAAACAAAAACATACGATTGAGATTGTCGTTGATCGTTTGATTGTTAAGAATTTTAAGAAAAAAATTACGACTCTGAGTTCCGGACAAGAAATTGAAGAACCAAATCCGGATCGCAGTCGTTTGGCTGATTCTGTGGAAGTGACGATGAAATATGGTGAAGGCGTGATGACTCTGCTGGATGCGGATACTCAAGATGCAGAAGTTTATTCAGAGCATTTTGCTTGTATCAAGTGCGGCATTTCTATTCCTGAAATTGAACCGCGTAGTTTTAGTTTTAATTCACCCCACGGAGCTTGCCCGGAATGTCATGGACTAGGCTCAAAGCTGGTTGTCCTACCTGAATTGGTTGTGCCAAATGAAAAATTAACTTTAGCAGAAGGTGCTATTTTACCTTGGGCGACTACCACATCACGAATGAACTGGCATATGAAAATGCTCGAAGCTGTTGGTAAGAAATATGGCTTTACAATGAATTCTAAATGGAAAGATTTGAATGAAGAGCAAAAAGAGGCAGTCTTATATGGAACCGGAGAAGAGAAGTACGACTTAAATATGAATACGGAGAAATTTTCAGGGAATTTTGAGGCAAAGTATGAAGGTGTGATTTCAAATTTGGAACGTAGATACTTGGAAACTGAATCGGATTTTGGTCGTAAGCAAATTGAAAAATTTATGGAAGTGCAAGAGTGCCCTTCTTGTAAAGGACAAAGATTACGATCTGAAATACTTGCGGTAACGGTTGCGGAGAAAAATATTATGGATGTGACGGGTATGTCGATTGAAAATGCGCGTCAATATTTTTTAAGCATGCTGCCGGAGGAAAAAGCTATGAGCTACCAGGCTGGAGCTACGGCGGACAAGAAGGAGATTAGTCAGGAGACTAAAAGGTTAAAGTCAGAGACATTAAGCCAGCATTCAAATACTAAGGATGAAGTCAGAGACGTTGAAGCAGCTACCAATATTTTAACTGAAAACGAATACAAAATCGGTAAATCAATCTTAAAAGAAATTGCCAACCGTCTTTCTTTCCTTGAAAATGTAGGACTTTCCTATCTGACGCTTGATCGTTCGGCAGTGACTTTATCGGGAGGAGAAGCTCAGAGAATCAGGTTGGCGACTCAAATCGGCTCAGCTTTGCAGGGAGTTCTATATGTTCTTGATGAACCTTCAATTGGTTTGCACCAAAAAGACAATGCACGTTTGATTGAGACGATGACTCACTTACGTAATTTGGAAAATACAGTTTTAGTGGTTGAGCATGATGAGGATACGATGCGTGCGGCGGATCATATTTTAGAAATTGGTCCAAAAGCCGGTAAGCATGGAGGATTGGTGATTGCAGAAGGCACACCAGCGGAAATTATGCAAAATGAGAATTCAGTAACAGGTAAATATTTATCCGGAGAGATAGCAATTCCAGTGCCTAAAAAACGCCGTAAAGGTACAGGTAAGTTTGTTGAAATTATTGGAGCGACCGAGCATAATCTGAAAAATGTGGATGCAAAAATCCCGCTAGGATGTTTTGTCGGGATTACGGGTGTTTCCGGTTCGGGTAAATCAACTTTGATTAATCACATTCTTTCAAAAGAATTGGCTCGTATGCTAAATCGTGCGCAAACAACCGGTGGGGCGCACAAAGAAATCAAAGGTGTGGAAAATTTGGATAAAATTATTCATATTGATCAAAGTCCGATTGGTAGAACACCGCGTTCTAATCCGGCGACTTATACAGGAGTCTTCACTGATATTCGTGACCTTTTTGCGACAACCAGTGAGGCAAAATTACGTGGTTATAAAGCGGGGCGATTTTCATTCAATGTAAAAGGTGGTCGTTGTGAATCTTGTGCGGGAGATGGAATTGTAAAAATTGAAATGCATTTTCTGCCTGATATTTATGTGCCTTGTGAAATTTGTAAAGGAAGGCGCTATAATACAGAAGCCTTAGAAGTAACTTGGAGAGGGAAAAATATTGCAGATGTTTTGGATATGACGGTCTCAGAAGCTTTAGAATTTTTTACGACAATTCCGCAAATTAAGAAAAAGTTGCAGACATTGGAAGATGTTGGTCTTGGTTATATTCATTTGGGACAATCAGCCACAACGCTGTCGGGAGGAGAAGCACAGAGAGTGAAACTTGCTACAGAGCTTTCCAAACGTGCGACAGGGAAAACTTTGTATGTGCTTGATGAGCCGACAACAGGGCTGCATTTTGATGATGTGAAAAAATTATTGGCGGTTTTGCAGGCTTTGGTTGATAAAGGGAACACAGTGCTTGCGATTGAGCATAACTTGGATGTGATAAAATCTGTGGATTATATTCTTGATCTTGGTCCGGATGGTGGAGATCAGGGAGGTCTGCTGGTTGCGGAGGGATTGCCTGAAGAAGTAGCTCAAGTGAAAGAAAGCTATACAGGGCAGTATTTGGCAAAGATATTGAAATAAAAAAAAATGACAAAAGTAGGGGCTTATTGCAATAAGCCCCTACTTTTTTGTAATTAAAATTGCTCCGATTAGTATAGGTATAAAACCGCTTAATTGCCAGAAGGTGGGGATTTCATTGAGTAAAAAGTACGCAAAAATAAGTGTAAAAGCCGGTGCGAATGGTCCAAATGAGGCTGCTTTGGTGACTGAAATTCTGTGGATGGATTCAATCCAGAGTAGTTTTGAGATTCCAAACATAGCTATGCCGTTGATCAGAAGTAGAGGCAGAACATTTGTAATGGCGATGAGGGAAGGAGCCTGCTCCTTTAGAAAAAAGGTGACAATCAGGATAAAGGGGAAACTTATGAGATAGCGTACAAAAAGTAATGTTTCCGCACTAATTTCTTTTCTGGATTTTTGTTGGAAATAGTTAGCGAGAGGGGCAAAAAAAGCTCCGACTAAAACAAGTAAATCTCCAAGATTGAGTTTAATCTCACCGGGAAATAAGATAATAATTGCTCCAATCGCCATAATTATCACACCTGTAATGTGGGATAAGCTAAATTTTTCTTTGTGCCAGATACCAAAATATAAAAACGAAAAGAATATTTCCATTAACAAAATAATGCTGGCATTACCTGCGGTGGTATGTTTTATTCCACTAAAAACAAACATCCACATGATTGAAAGAAAAAAAGTTGCGGTTGCGATATTGACTAAGCCTTTTTTATTTTTTAATTCATAAAACTTTTTTCTCACTATCATCAAGGTCAGAAAGAACAAACAAGCAAATAAGTTTCCCAGAATTAAGGTAAAAATCGGTGAAATTTGCTGGTAAATAAAAATGTTGATAATGGGGAAAAAACTCCAAATAAAAACGGCGGCAACGACCATTAATTCTCCTTGTTTTGAGCGGGAGAGCTTCATTTTTGCTTAAATAATTAAATTTAATAAAATAGAGTAACAAACTGAGCGGAAAATTTTCTTAAGAAAGATTGCTCAGGTTGTTTTTGAAATTCTAATAACTATACTTTGCGTTAGGAAATTTTCCGTTTTCAATATCTTTTTTAAAGCTTTTGATACTTTCCAAGAATAGGTTTCTCGAGTCAAGATATTTTTTTAAAAACCTGGGATTAAAATTCGGATGATTAAGCCCTACAAGATCTTGAAAAACCAAAATTTGTCCATTGCAATCTTTGCCAGCACCAATCCCTATTGTTGGTATATTGACAGATTGTGTAATTTTTTGGGACAGTTGGGCGGGGATACATTCAAGAATCAGAGCTTTTGCGCCGGCTTTGTTTAAAAAATTTGCGTCTGCTATGAGTTGCTGAGCTTCGGCTTTGCTTTTTCCGAAAACTTTGAATGATTTTGATGATTGAGGTTTAAGACCAATATGTCCGATGAGGGGGATTTGATTTTGAATTAAATGTTTGATTTGTGTTTCAATTTCTTTTCCTCCTTCCAGTTTGACCAGATCTGCACCGCTTTGGATTATTTTTTTTGCGTTACTGAGGGCGTTTTTTGGGTTGTTATAGCTATTGATTGGCATATCTCCGATTACAAATGTGCTTGGTGCTCCTCTTTTTACCGCTTGAATGTGATAACACATTTGTTCCATTGTAACTTCGTGTGTGTTTGGCTTGCCTTCAAAAACCATACCCAAAGAATCTCCGACTAGGATCGCGTCAACTTCAGCTTCTTCTAGGATTTGAGCTGTTAAAAAATCGTAAGCTGTGAGAAGGATGAGTTTTTTGTCTTTGGGGAACATTGTTGATAATTATGAATAGCCAAACTAGGCACTGCGGATGAATTTTACAAATTCATTATGCTGAGTTAAGTATAACTTAGTTGGTAGGGGTTAGCCATGGCTAACCCCTACCAACTTTTACTAACCCGGCGCCGATAGCGGTGCCGAAATCTGCGTTGTGAGGCACGATTATTTTTTTGTTGTAGATTTTGGAGGTGGTTTGGATGATTTTTAGAATTGATTTGACGCGGGTGACTTTGCCGATGAGGACGATTTTTTCCAGTTGGTATTTTTGTGAGGCGAAGTAGGCGATGCTGCCGATGGTTTCTCCGATCAGATTGCAAATTCCCAGTGCCAGATCTGCTTTTTTACAACAAGCTAAAGCATTTTGTTCATTGTGTTTTGAACAGACTGCTTTAGCTGTTTGCATAGAAACCTTTCCAAAGTTTGAGGCGGTGGCGTTGCGGGGAAGCATTCCGATTTTTCCGCCAACGATGTCTTGCACGGAGAGGTCAATGTTCTGAAGAGTTCCTTTTTGTGCCAGTTGGTCTATTGTGCTGTAGTTATTCTCATTTAGGATGAGTTTTCCAAGACCTATGAGTGTTCCTCCTCCGATGCCTGTTCCGCCGATATGTTTGATTTTTCCATTGATAACCTTGACCATGGATGTGCCTGTGCCGAGGCTGACAACGAGGCATTTTTCTGTCTGTGCCAAGTATTTTCCGCCGTATCCGTTGGCGTCGAATTCGTCAATTTTTTCGATTTCAAGTCCATTGATTTTTTTCGGTAAGTTGAGGCTGAATCCTCCGGTGATGCGGAGTTTGCTGATGTTTTGAAGCTTAATTTCTGCTTTTTCCAAGATATTAAAAATATCGTTGCGGTCTGTTTTATTTGACTCAAAGGAGGTTTTTTTTTGTATGTTGTTATTTTTGTCAAAAGCAACCAGGTCAATGGTGCTGCCGCCGAGGTCGATGGATATTTTCATTGAATTGTGGATGTTAAATTAAGAATTATGCAGTGTTTTTTGCTAATGTGTGATGTTGATCCTGCTTTGTTGGATAACTGTTTTTGTTTGATGTTGTTCTTCGGGAGGTCGGGTTGATTCTGTTTTCGCAATGATTATTGCAGGCGAGGTAGGAGTGTGCAAGGTGCAAACTTTTGATGAATATTTTTTGTCAATGTTTTTGGGATTCTTGTTTCAGAAACGGTAACTTTAAGTTTTTTTGTAGCTTAATTGTTTAAGGTTTCCTACTACTAAGAATGGTGAAGATACTGCAAATAAGAGTATTAAATTTAAATACTCTTGTGTTGATTTTTTGGTGTTGTGTTCCCGGGACGATTTTTATCGTCCCGGAAACGGCAGTTCTTTTAATCTTTTTTACCTCCTTTTTTTTCTTCTTCACCTTCATCCTGCTGCTGCCCCTCCTCTTCATCACCGGTAAAATCAGTTGGATCTTGCCCTCCCGTAGTGACTTCTTCTTCTACAGGAGTTGCCGAGGCGGTGGAGGTTTCATTTTTATCCAGAATAGTATAATTGGATTCAAGTTTGATTTGTTTGAAGCTTTCAAGAAAGCTTGCTCTAATCAAATCGGTAATTTTTTCTATTACACTTTCTTTTTTACAATTCTGCTGAAGTTCCATGATTGCTTGGAGGAGTTCTTTACTGTTTTCAAACTCCTCTTTTTGGTTCGTTATCGCCAGATAGAGCCCAAATTTTTGCTTAAGCTCTGCGATCACTTCTTCTAAGTTGGCTATGTCAGCACGGTGGTTGGCGTAGATGCCTTCAAAGTCCCGACGGTGAATTTCTATTATGCCATTGAGTTTCTTTATGTCAGCACGGTGGCTGGCATAGATGTCTTCAAGGTCTCTACTGTGTTTTTCTTTTAAGGTACTGAGGTCACTTTCCCCCTTTTGCTCAAGGTTTGCAAACTTGATTTGCCACTTTCCTTCTTCTGTTTTTCTCCTTTTTTTGCTTTTGAAACTCATCCACCAAAAGATGAGTCCCATGGTGACGACAGTCACACAACAAGTGCTTAAAATTACAGCCTGTACTGCTTCGGGGTAAAAAGCCCAAACTTCTACCATCATTTTCCAAGCTTCCATTGATTTTCTCCTTTTCTGCTAGGTTAAGTTTTTACTGCTGGTTTAAAAGAACTGCAAAATTTATAGATAGGCTTGCTAATAGAACTATTCTATAGCAAAACCATATCATTTAAATTTCCTTTGACCGACTGGTACAAAGGACGAAATTGTCTCACTTTTTTCGTGTTTTGTAAAGAGAAGCTAGAGGTATTTTCTTTTATTTGCGTTATGCTCAGCATTTGTACGAGCGTAGTGAATATCCCCATTGGCATCATGAAGATAGTAGAGATATTCGCTTTCTTCAGGATTAAGCGCAGCTTTGATACTTGCCAGACCCGGACTACCAATCGGTCCGGGAGGAAGTCCTCGAAATTTTCTGGTATTATAGGGCGAATCACTATCCAAGTCCGCATAAGTCAAAGGATCTGTAAATTTTTGAATGCCATAACGAGTAGTCGCATCTGCCCCGATTAACATACCTATTTCCAACCTTTTCCATAAAATACCCGAAACAATTTCACGATTGTCTTTATTAGTTGTTTCTTTTTCAATGATCGATGCCATAATGATAATATCTTCAAGACTTTTGTCTGTTTGGTTAATATCGTAAAGATCCTTAATTTTTCTTTCAAAATTGTTGATCATTTTAACAATCAAACCTTTGCTCTGAAAATTGTAATAACTATCAAAGACGCGGTATGTGTCAGGGAAAAGATAACCTTCCAAACCTTTTTCGCTGAGAAAATCGTATTCTTCTTTTTTGAAAATTTCCGCAGCTTGAATAAAACGTCCTTCATCGATCAAACCTGCTTCGGTTAATCTTGCATCAATCTGGTCGATTCTATAACCTTCGGGAAAGGTAATACTTCTCTCTTTCGGGCGAGCTTTGGTAAGTTCTTTGGCAATCTCGGAGTAATTGTAGCTTTTGGCTAAATAGTGAGTTCCCGCCTGGATAGAAGGGGCAATATCATTTGAGCGTATGTACCACCAAAAGTATAAATCGTTGTGAATAAAACCTTCTTCTTCAAGCCGCTTGGAGATTAATTTAATATCTTCATTTTTTTCAACTTGAAAAAGCTGTAAACCGGTAGCTTCTCTATTAACCGACTTCGTTGTGTTTTGGTAGTAGTTATTTTTGAGATAATTGTAAAGAAAAAGCACCATTAAAAGCAAAAGGAAAACAACTCCCAGCAATAAGGTTAAAATTCTGACTTTTCCTCTGCGAATTGGTCTTTGTCTGAACATTGCTTACCAAAAAAATGTGAAACAAAAATAACATGTTTTTTATTTAAAAAAAAGTTTTAAAATTGTCTTTATTCTTTGAAAAACCGGAAAATAAGAGCAAAAAGTAAAGATCAAGATAAAATTTGTATTATTGAGCAGAGTTGTTAGAATTATGATACTTTTAAAATTAATTGAATCAGCATTATGAAGTTTAAAATAAAAACACAAACATTGGATTTACCTTTAAATAGGATTTTGACTTTTGTTTTTTTGGCTTTCTTTTTGGCTGTTGTTCCTGTTTTCGTACATAATCAATGGCTGACAGGTCCTTTCATCAATGCCTTATTGATTTTGGCAACTGTTTTGGTCGGACCGATGGAGGCTGTTTTTTTAGGGCTGATGCCCAGTACAGTTGCGTTGACTAGCGGAACCTTGCCTTTGCCTCTTGCTCCTATGATTCCTTTTATCATGCTTTCAAACGCAATTTTTGTTTCGGTCTTTTCCTATTTAAGGCAAATAGATTTTTTTATCGCAATACTCTTTGCAGCTTTTTTAAAATTTTTATTTTTGCTGCTGACTTCAACATTTTTAGCGCAAAAAGTATTGGCTGATACTTTGTTGCCAAAAGTAGCCTCGATGATGAGTTGGCCTCAGTTTGCGACGGCTTTACTAGGAGGTATTTTTGCTTACATGGTTTTAAAATTTTTGAAGAAAGTTTAATTCTGCGGGAAGCCTTGTTTGAAGGAAATCTTTATCTTTGTGATAAAGGGATTCTTTGATGAATTTTACTCTTATTTGACAAAATGTCTTGTTATTGTGTTTGAAAAATGATACAATACTTTAAACAAAAAAATAAAATATCATTTAACAAAAACAAAATATGTCTAAAAAAGCAAAAAAAGCTGCACGTAAAGAAAAATTTATTCTTTGGTTTGACGAAATCGGGATTGAAGATGTTCCTTTGGTCGGAGGTAAAAATGCCTCACTGGGGGAAATGTATCAAAATTTAACGAAAAAAGGTGTTAATATCCCGAATGGATTTGCGGTTACAGCTTATGCTTACCATTATCTATTGGATCATGCCGGTATCAAAGATGATATTCAGGATATTTTAAAGGATTTAGATACGCATGACCTTGATAATCTGTCTGAACGTGGACATAAAGTTCGTTCGGCTATTTTAGGTGCGACTTTTCCGCCTGAATTGGAAGAGGCTATTTTGGAGGCTTATCATAAAATGGAAAAAATGTATGGAAATGATGTTGATACAGCTGTGAGAAGTTCTGCTACGGCGGAAGATTTGCCGGATGCTTCTTTTGCAGGACAGCAAGAAACTTATTTAAATATTAAGGGAGATTTTCATATTTTAGATGCCTGTCGCAGATGTTTTGCTTCACTTTTCACAAACCGTGCGATTTCTTATCGTGAAGATAAAAAGTTTGATCATTTTTCGATTGGTCTTTCAATTGCCGTGCAAAAAATGGTGCGAAGTGATTTGGCCAGTTCCGGCGTGATGTTTTCAATTGATACGGAGAGCGGTTTTCGTGATGCGGTTTTGATCAATGGTGCTTACGGACTTGGTGAAAATGTGGTGCAAGGTGCTGTTAATCCGGATGAATTTTATGTTTTCAAGCCAACCTTAAAAGGTAAAAAAAGACCGATTTTAAGCAAAAAATTGGGTGCCAAAAAGATCAAAATGATTTATTCAAATGAAGGTAAAAGTCCGGTCAAAAACATTAAGGTTCCACAAAAAGAAAGAGATAATTTTATCATCAACGATGATGAGGTTTTGCAATTGGCGAAATGGGCGATGGTGATTGAAGATCATTATTCGAAAAAGGCCGGTTATTTCAAACCCATGGATATGGAATGGGCTAAAGATGGAAAAACAGGTGAATTATTTATTGTCCAAGCCAGACCCGAGACAGTGCAGTCTCAAAAAGATCTGACACAACTAGAGGATTTTGTCCTGAAAGGCAAAGGAAAGGTTTTGGTGACAGGTGCTTCGGTCGGGGCAAGAATCGGAGTAGGAAAAGCTCGTGTTATTAAAGACACTGCCAAAATCAAAGAGTTTAAAAAAGGAGAAGTTTTGGTGACGGATATGACTGACCCTGATTGGGAGCCGATCATGAAAATCGCTTCGGCAATTGTGACAAATCGCGGAGGTCGTACATGCCATGCTGCGATTATTTCACGAGAACTTGGGATCCCTTGCGTGGTGGGCTGTAATGATGCAACAGACAAAATTAAAACCGGTAAAAAGGTGACGGTCTCTTGTGCGGAAGGAGAATGCGGACATGTTTATGATGGAATTTTAAAGTACGAAATTCAAAAAACAGATTTGAAGGGGCTGAAAAAAACCAAGACGAAAATGATGCTTAATCTGGCTTCTCCCGAACAAGCTTTTACACAAAGTTTTTTGCCCAATGACGGAGTCGGACTTGCTCGTGAAGAGTTTATTATTAATTCATACATCAAAATTCACCCTCTGGCTTTGTTGAATTTTACTAAACTGAAAGATAAAAAAGCAAAGGCTCAAATCAAAGAGTTAACCAAGGGGTATAAAAATAAGGCGGATTATTTTGTGGATAAATTAGCTCAGGGAATTGCCACTTTAGGTGCTGCATTTTATCCAAAAGATGTGATTGTGCGTCTTTCTGATTTTAAATCAAATGAATATGCAAACTTAATTGGCGGAGAGGAATTTGAGCCTGAGGAAGATAATCCAATGATCGGTTGGAGAGGAGCGAGTCGTTATTATGATGAAAATTATAAAGCTGCTTTTGCCCTGGAATGTGAAGCGCTAAAAAAAGTTCGTAATGAAATGGGGCTTGATAACATTAAGGTTATGATTCCTTTTTGTCGAACGATTGAAGAAGGTAAAAAGGTTCTAAAAGAGATGTCCAAGAACGGACTTAAGCAGGGAAAAAATAATTTGGAAGTTTATGTAATGTGTGAAATTCCTTCGAATGTGATTTTGGCTGAAGAGTTTAGTCAAATTTTTGATGGATTCTCGATTGGTAGTAATGACCTGACTCAGTTGGTTTTGGGAGTTGATCGTGATTCCGAACTGGTTAGTCATGTTTATGATGAGAGAAATGAAGCGGTCAAAAGTATGATTCGTAGCGTGATTAAAGTTGCTAAAAAGAACAAGTGTAAAATTGGTATTTGTGGTCAAGGACCTAGTGATTTTCCTGATTTTGCGGAATTTTTAGTTTCGGAAGGGATTGATAGTCTGTCGTTGAATCCGGACACGGTGATTAAAACCACTTTGGCGATTGGTAAATTGGAGGAGAAATTTAAGAAAAGTAAGAAGAGAAAATAAGAATGGTCTTATTTTAAGGCATTCTCCTTTAAAAAAGTAAAAGTGAATGAAGAAGAGTTTTTTGTTGACTATAGAATAATGTAAGAGCTGCAGTAGAGATATTTCGCTACTCTTGCAAGCGGGATTCGCTCAAGATGAAAGTTTGATAAAACCCTTGAAAAATTAATCTAAAATTGTTATAATTTTATGAAAAAATTAATAAAATCTATCTTTGGAACTAATCAATTTTTATGAATATTCTAGACAACATACCGGATGAGCCGATGGAGGTATCAATTGCGTTTCCTACGCAAGCGTATTTTCTCTCGGGTATACGTGATTTTACTTTGAATTTAGTCAAAAACGTAACCGGTTTTTCAGAACAATGGGCTTTCCGCTTTCAGTCAATTGTAGATGAGCTTTGTAATAATGCGATTGAGTTCGGCTCTGCTCCCGGCGATGAAATTAAAATTACTTTTATCACGGAAAAAAGCAAAAGAATTACTCTTTTTGTTGCAGATAAGGGAACCGGACCTCAAAATAATTCGGCGGAGCATATGAAAGAGCTGGTCGAGGAAAGACGTACTTGGGATCATACAAAGACAATGAGTATTCGTGGTCGCGGTTTACCACAAATTGTGGCGAACTGGACCGATGACCTTGATTTTATTGATAAAGAGGGAGGAGGTCTTATTGTTAAGGCTGTCAAGAATTTAGATCAAGATCAAGTTTAAGAAAATTCGATACTCCCCGCCTTGCTAAGGAGGGGCATGGGGAGGCCTTCAATTTAAGCACTTTATACTCCTCCTAAACTCCCATTGGAAAGGGGAGGAACAGAATTCCAAATTAATATTTAAACTTAAATATACTATGACACCTATAGAGTTAATCATTAGCGATGTAAATCTAGAAGGATCAGACAGGATTGTAAAACAAGTTACCTTTATAGGTCAGCTTGATGAGTCAAATGTGGATGAGCAGGCGAGAAAGGTTTATGAACTTTTAGAAACAATGCCGGAAAAATCAGCTTTAATTTTTGATTTTGCGGAGCTGGAATATATGAATTCTCGTTCGATTGGCTATTTGACGGATTGGTATTCAAAAATGACGGAAAAAGCTGGGAAGCTTGTGATTACGCAAGCCAGAGATAATATTGAAGATATTTTAAAAGTTGTGGGACTTACTCAAATTATTGAATTTTACCTGACGATAGATGAAGCGAAGCTGGCTTTGACAAGCGTGTAAAGTCTTTTGAAACTGGAAAAAAGTTAAGGAGATTTTCGAGAGTTTTAAAAAAATTGTTTAGGTAATAAATCAGAATTATTCAAAAATAAAAAAAATTAGCCATATAATCGTGAAGCAAAAAGGAAAAATAATAATTGGTGTAATTTTATTTATTATCCTCTTGCTTACATTTGGCTATTTTTTTGTGAATCAGAGTTATCTTTTAAATAAGTACAAATTCAATAAACTTCAGGAGCATACTTTTATTGAGGATACGTTAACGATTGTTTCCAGTAGTGATGTACAGGATTTAAAGCCCGATGCAGTTGATTTTGAAACTAAAATGAGAGTGTATGGTAATCTTTATGAAGGTTTAGTTCGCTTTGATAAAAATAATAATGTGAAACCTTCTTTAGCGATTTCCTGGGGTAATTTGGATGATTTAACCTGGGAGTACAAGTTGCGTAAAGGGGTTAGATTTCATGATGGTAGTAAATTTTCGGCAGATAGTGTGGTTGAAGTTTTTGAGCAGTTATCCGGTAGAGAAGACTCACAAATTCCATCTTATTTAAAGCATATTGAAAGTATTGAAAAAATCGATACTCATAAGATCGTGATTAGGACGGAAAAACCTGATCCTCTTTTGAACCAAAAAATAAATTCCTTACTAATCGCAAAAGATGATTATATCGGAACCGGACCTTATAGTTTTCTTGCTTTTGATAAAAAAAACGGACTGAATTTAAAGGCGTATGAGGATTATTGGGGAGATTTACCTTTGTATCGTAACGTGGTTTTTAAAGCAATAAGTAGTAAAAATTCACGAGTTGTTGAATTTGGTAAAGGTGAAATTGATATTCTGACAGCTGTGCCTGTGGACAATTCTGTGGTTTTTGATGATAAAATCAAAACAGTACCAAGTCTTGAAGTCAGCTTCTTGCTTTTTAATCAGCAGACAGAATTATGGAGTGATCCTAGAGTCAGGCAAATCTCAACCAAAGTAGTTGATAAGGAAACATTAAGTAGTATTTCAGGTAAATACTCAAAGGCGGTGAATCAGTTTGTGAGTCCCGGGGTGTTCGGCTATAGCTTGAATATCAAGGAGAAAGATTATCTGCCTAAAAAGGCGAGGGAAGAGGCTTTAGCGATTTTCGGACAGGAAGGCAAAAAGGTGATTTTGGATTTAACTTCTGATTACGGGAAAATAGGTGAGTATATTCAGAAAGAATTTAAGGCTTTGAGTATCCGGGTTGAACTTAACTTCATTTCTCCTCAGGATTTGGTGCAGAAAATTTCAAATAAGGAATCCGAAATGCATATTTTGGGCTGGCAGTCGGCTTCTGGTGATGCGGGGGATTTGTTAAATTCTCTTTTTCTTGAAAATGCTCAGTTAAACAGTGTTTTTAAGCCGGGTAGTGAAGAATCCCAGAGGGTTACTAATTTGATTTTAGAAACAAACCAAGAGCTTAATCAAAAAAAACGTTTGAATAAGCTGCAAAATATCATGGATATCTTGGTCGATGAGAAGGTCGTGGGGTTACCTTTGTTTGAAGGAGAAAGAATTTATGCGGTTAATTCGAGGATAAATTTTGAGCCGAGGACTGATGGGATGATTGTCCTTAATGAAATTCGTTAAAAAAAACAGCAGTCATCCGTGGGCGGTAATTTGTACAAATATATTAAATAATTTTTAATCTTTAATTATCAGAATAATGCGTTCTGTTAAAACCCAATTCATTGTTGCGATTTCACTTTTGATTATTACGATTTTAAGTGTGAATGCTTTCTTTATTATCCAAGGAAAGAAAACAGAGCTGAATTATGACATATATCAAAATGCTGAATCTTTTGCTGAGTTAACTGCGGAGAGAGTGATCAATAATTATGAATTGAACTACTTGTCTAAAAGTTTTGTTAATTTTGATCGTGAGCTTGGTAATATTAAAGCTTTGAATGAAGATATTTCCGAAATTCAAATTACAAATTATCAGGGAGAGGTGCTTTATTCTCCTGAAGGGGTGGAAGAATTAAAACTTGATCAGGAACTGCAAGACCGTATTCAGGCAAATTTACCTTCTGTTAAAACTTTAAAGACCGATCGTGTTTTATTTTTGGATAAATTAGCCGATGGAGAAACAAAGTTTGTCGATATTAATGGCAAGCTTGTGATGTCCCTTTTGGAAAGTGAGCAAATTGAGAATATCGTTTATCCTTTCGAAGATAATCAGCACACGATTATTTACGGAGCTTCTTATGAAAACTTAGTGCATCGGATCGAGCAGACTACTTTATCTATTATTATTCTGACAACTTTTGGTGTCATTATTGGTATTTTTGTTGCGATGATACTGTCTGCGACAATTACAGGTCCTTTGAAAGTTTTGACAGAGGGGGTTAAAGTCTTTGCTAAAGGTGACTTAACAAAACGTATTAATGTTAAAAGTAAAAATGAAGTTGGAACACTCTCTAAGACATTTAATCAAATGGCGGTTGAAATAGAGAAAAGTACTCAGGAATTAGTGGAAAAAGAGCGCATGCAACAAGAGCTCAGTCTGGCGAGTGATATCCAGAAGGATTTACTGCCAAAAAAGATGCCGGAATATGATGGAATTGATATTTTTGCTTCGGTAGAACCTGCCGAGGAGGTTGGAGGGGATTGCTATGATTTTATTCCGCTTTCAGATGATCGGATGATTATGTATGTGGGAGATGTCACAGGTCACGGTGTCCCTTCGGGAATTGTAAGTGCAATTTCGAATGCTTTGATCGAAGGTTTTTCGGATTTATATAAAGATTTAAAGGCTTTGACAGTTAAGCTTAATCACGTTTTAAAAAAGAAAACTCGTTCGAATATTTTTATTACGATGGTGCTTTGTATTTGGGATAGTACTAAGAAAAAATTTACTTATGTTTCAGCCGGACATGAGCAAATTATGATTTATAGCGCGAAGACGAAGGAAGTTACTTTGGCTAATCCGGGAGGACTTGCTTTGGGTATGCTTCCTGATATTTCCAATGTTGTGAAACAGGAAGAAATCGCTCTGAAGAAAGGAGATACTTTATTGATCTATAGCGATGGAATTCCCGAGGCATGGCAGACAGATAAAGAAATGTATGGTATGGAACGTTTTCAGGAATCCCTCAAAAGACATGGAGAGCTAGAGTCTGCTGAGTTAATTCATGATGCCATTATCAAAGATGTGAGAGATTTCATGGGAAGTTACAAACAGATGGATGATATTACTCTGATGGTTGTAAAGGGGACGTAATTTAAAAAATTAAGTGATATAAAAGGAAGGCGACGTCACGTGACGTCGCCTTCCTTGATTTGTTAGCCTTCGACTACTCTCCAGCGGATTTCTTTTTCCAGTCTGCCCGGAACGGTGAAACCGGCTGCTTTTTTGTGTCCGCCGCCGCCGAATTCATTGGCGATTTCGGCGACGTCAATATCGTTCTTAAGTGTGCGTAGAGAGCCTTTGACGGTGCCGTCTCTTTCTGTAAGCATGACAGAAAAATCTGAATTTGGTACCGAATTGACGTAGTCAATTACTCCGGTGAGTTCACTATAGTCAGCTTTGGTTTCTTCAAAGTCATTTTGATTCAAAACGGTCATAGTGACACCATTTTCATTAATATGAATATTCTTTAAAACCCTTCCCCAAAGTTGAAGTGTGGAGAGTGGTGTTGTTTTGAAAAGGTACTTGCGAATTGACCTTAGATCTGCTCCTTTTGACAATAAATCTCCAGCTGTTCTGAGGGTGCTTGATTTTGTATTGGAGTGCATGAAACTGCCTGTGTCCGTAAAAATTCCGGTCAGTAAGGCTGTGGCAATATTGCGATTGATTGACCATTTCAAAATTTTAAACATTTCATAAATAATACGTGTGGTTGAACACGCATTTGTTTGGATGATGTTTATTGTGCCAAAACCGTCATTTGAAGGATGGTGGTCGATGTTTATTACAGGGCGGGATTTATCAAAAAGTTCAGGTTGAGTTTCGTGAAAATTGGTCATGTAGTGTGCTCCGCAATCTACAATAATGACCAATTCATAATCGTTGGAGGTAAATTCGTTTTGATATGCTTTGACATGTTCCAAGAAGTAAAAAGGTTCCGGAATCAGGTCAGTGCAGACTGGCGTTACTTCTTTTCCAAGAGAAAGGAGATAGTCGTATAAAGCTAAATTTGAGCCTATTGTGTCTCCATCAGGACTTTTATGTGAAATTAAAAGAATCTTCTCTGCAGAATTGATTGCTTTTCCAGCTTTTATTACTTCATTTCGGTTTAAATCCATTTTTTTGAATTTTTTTCTTAAAAATTTACTAAGGAGGTCACTGTATCAAAACCCAAAAAAACGGCAAGCATATTCGCCTTGCTGTGTATTTGAATTAGTGTTGTAATAGAGAGATTATTTTTCCAATAAATCTTCTATTTTTGCAACATATTCCGAGGTGTCGTCTGTTTTGAAGATAATTTTGGGAACTTTTTTGGCATACATGTGTTTGTTGAGAGCTTGCTGGATTTTGTAGACGTGTTTGTTGGCTTCTTTTTCAAAATCTTGGGGATTGAGCATACAACTTACCCAGATTTTTGCGATGGAGAGGTCTCGTGAGACTTCGACTTTTTTGACAGTGATAAGTCCAAATTGACTTTCGTCGATTTCTTGAAGCAAAAGAGGCGCAATTTCGTGTTGGATTAGGTGGTTTAGTTTGCGAATTCTGTCTGACACGGTGTTTATAATTATGAATTAATAATTACGAATGATGAATTGAGAAAGTTGATTTCATTCTGAGGAATTCTCCTTTTAAAAAATATAGAAGAGAATGACGAAGAATCTCTTGAGGTAGGTGGGTGAGATCCTTCACTACTCCCGCAAACGGGATTCGTTCAGGATGACAACCTTCTTAACTCATACGCGGCAATCCCATAGGCAACTGAGACGTTCAGTGATTCTTTGTTTCCGCGCATGGGGAGTTTAATCACTTTGTCACATAAACTCAATGTTTCTTTGTCTACGCCTTCGGTTTCGTGTCCTAAAATCAGGCATGTGTTTTCTGCCGGTTTAAATTCTCGATAATCGATGCTTTCGTCAGTTAATTCTAATGCAACAATTTCACTACCTTCTTGTTTTAATTTTTTAATTAAATCAATGGCATTTAAATGATAACTCCATGACATGGTTTCGTCTGCGTAAAGAGCTGTTTTCGAGATTTCTTTGCGTGGAGGATAGGGGGTATATCCACAAAGATAAATGTGGTCTATTCCTGCACCATCTGAAGTTCGGAAAACCGAACCTACATTGTGCATTGATCTGATGTTGTTGAGTAGGACGGATAGGTTTTTTTCTCCTGTCATTCCCGTGGAGACGGGAATCTCTCTTTTGGATTTGTTTGAGGTTGAGGTCATATTCTGTTTAGAATGGATTTTATTAAATTATTTTTTATTGAGATATACTTCAAGAAATTCTGCATAAAAAGGAACTAAAGATTCTAAAAGTAGTCTTTTAGCTTTTCCATTTCTTTGAGTGGCTTTATTTTATATTCTTTATGAATATGCCATGTTAATAAGCTGCTAATTTCAAAGTTAAAACCGCTAGTACCATATATTCCTAATTTTGCTCGCCTATCAGGAAAACACTCACAATTACCTTTAGAGTTTTTGTTTTGTACGGGGTGTACTGTTATTAGATTTCTTTTTGTTCTAAATTCATCAGCCCATGCAGAAGTTTCTTTTGATTCTGTTATTTTATTTAATCGTTTTTTGAAAGATATATCTTGAGAAAAATCTTTCATATAATCATTTAGTTTTTTTGTGATTTGTAAACAAACATTCCCATTAGTATAAATACCAAAGGCAGTTGCTATCATCTTGTTTCTCGAATTTTTTTTATCAACAAAATCAATTAATGCAATTGATGTTAATTCAAAAGATGCCAAAGTATACTTGTAATAATCACAAATTATCTCTATTAATTCAGCAATACTGTAGGAAATTTCTGTAGTTTCTTTGTCCAAGTAGCAAATTAGGAGTTTATCAAATTTTTCTAATTTTAGTTGCTCTAATTCTTTTTTTAACTTTCTTTTCATTTCTAACCTATGATCTTTAGTCACTGTATCTTTTATTATTAGTAAATGTATCTTACCTTAAAAACAACACAACTAAAAACAGATTCCCGCCTCCGCGGGAATGACAAGGAAGAAAAACGTGAATGACATTTAATTTTAAATGGTGCCGAAGGAGGGAATCGAACCCTCACTTCTTGCGAAACGCGATTTTGAGTCGCGCGCGTCTACCAATTCCGCCACTTCGGCACATGTGAATGTTTTCTTACCTTAAGCTGCGTCTACTCCCGATTACTCGGGACCACTTCAGCATATAAGGCTAAAGGATATTAATCGAATATTTGTTTGTGGTCAATAAAAAGAATCCTGTCATCTCGACTGAAGTCTCGCACTGCGGGACGAAATGGAGAGATCCCTTAATTTTAGGCTTCATTTAAACAGAAAAAATCTTCAAGGAGTTCCTCGGCTTCGTTCGGAATGACGACAATTAAACCCCCAATTCACTCCAAAGCATCTTGAGCTTATCTACTTCTATTTGCCCTCCTGCTGTGCTGCCCTTGCTATTTAACGGAGCAAACATCATTTCTCCACCGAGAAGTGGAGTGATGGCACGGCTCATTTTTCCGTATTCGCTCATTGCAATGGCGATGAAGGGAATTTTGGCCGTGGTTAAGGATTGAGCCAGGTTGATAATTACCAGAGTATCTTTGTAGGAATTCGCCATGGTGGCAATTTTCACAATATCCGGTTTATAAGCCAGCATTTTTTGAATGACGGCAAGAAGTTCTTTTAAATCCGGTGTAACTTCATAGTTATGATAAGATAGAATCAGCTTTGTTTCGCCTTTATTTTGATTCAATGCTTGGATTAAAATATCTTCACTGGCGTAATCAATATCTATATAATCTGCTCCCAACTTCATTGCATGTTTAAGCAAATCAGATTTTTCCAAATCATTTCCTTGAAAAGCACCTTTTTCTTTTTTATTCTTACAAACACACAAAACCGGTTTGGTTTTGCTCGTTAGGATCTTTTCCAAATCCAAATTCTGAACCTGATCTAGCCAGATTTCAAAACAGTCTGTTTTTGATTCATTTTTTTTCATGAAATCAATAATTTCCTGATTGGTTTTTAATTGTAAAGGAATGCAGATTTTGGGTAGTTGTTTCATTTTTTTTAGATATATTTAGCGAAAATAAAGTTTGTTTCAGGTTTTTCCAATGAGAAATTCTTGATTCCGCAGGAATGACAATGTTTTTCTAAAGCCTAAAGTCTAGTTCACACTATTTCCCTCCAGATCTTAAAAGCAAGCTCTGATTTAGGTTGTTTTTCTAAGGCCTCCATTTTTTCTTTACCAATAATAAGGCAAGAACCTTCTGCTGAATTTAAGTTCTCAATTTCATTTGCAATCACAAAATCCAGTTTTTTACTTTTTAATTTTTTACGTGCATTTTTTTCTAAATCTTCTGATTCAAGGGCAAAGCCAATGAGAAGCTGTTCCGGTTTTTTTTCTCGGGAAAGTTCTTTGAGGATGTCTGGGGTGGCTTTGAATTTTATTTTTAGGGAGCTTGCGGATTTTATTTTTTTATTTGATGTTTCAGCTTTGAAATCTGAAATTGCAGCAGCTGAGATGAAAATATCGCAATCAAGGAAAGCTTCTTTGGATTTTTCAAGCATTTCAGCTGTGGTGCTAACTTTGACTGTTTCTATCGGTAGGCATTCTTGTAAATCTTGTTTACCTGCGATTATTTTGACTTCTCCTCCCATTAAGTAAGCACTTTTGGCTAAAGCGTGCCCCATTTTTCCGGAAGATTGATTGGAAATAAATCGTACAGGGTCAATATCTTCTCTTGTGCTTCCTGTTGTGACGATTATTTTTTTGTTTTCTAAAATTTGCGGAGTGAAGATTTTTTGTGCTTCAAGGACAATTTTTTCAATACTTGCCAATCTGCCAATACCTTTATCTCCACAAGCTAATTCTCCATTATCCGGCTTGATTAAACAAAAGTTTTCTAGTTTGAGGAGCCTGGTTAAATTATTTTTTAGAATTTGGTTATCCCACATTCCGTCATTCATCGCAGGGCAAAGGAGAATAGGTTTTCTACTTGCAAGAATGATAGAGGTAAAAGTGTTGTCTGCGATTCCAAGAGAAATTTTACTTACAGTATTTGCAGTAAGTGGGGCAAGGATAAAAAGGTCTGTTGAGTTGGCTAGGTCAACATGCTCGAGTTGATTGTTTTTATAACTATCGCGGTAAACAGGATTGCCCGTTAAGCATTCTAAAGTTGTCAGTGAAACAAACTTTTCTGCCTGAGGAGTGATTAGACAACGGACAGTCGCTTTTTCTTTTTGTAGTTTTCTAATTAAGGCTGGAATCTTAAAAGCTGCGATGGAGCTTGTTATGCCGATGGTGACGATTTTTCCTTTTAGCATTTGTAGGTAAATTATAAATCCTAAATTCTAAACAAATTCTAATCTTAAAATTCAAATATTCCAAATAGAATAAATTTAGTGTGTTAATTTTTTATGAGAAAAGTTGGCTAGGAAACATTTATTTTTAAAAACAGCTGTGTAAGATCACATCCTGATTTGTTGCCGATACATGAACCAAAACAAATTATTGACTTTTTGGAAAAAGTTTGTTAATGATATTGTCTGCCAACTAAATTCTTTGTGATCATGAAGTTTTCAAATCTACAAATTACCTTGTCACGTTCTGAGAAACTTATAAAGGAAAATAAGATAGTTTTTAAACTTACAAGGAGAGAATTTTTAGGAGTACCTACACATAGAATGGAAAAGTTAAGAAAGGCGGCGGGGGCTGAACAAAAAAAAGAGGAGTCTGGTTTTATGAATATGACTAGAAAAAATTTTTTGAAGCTTATGACAGTACTTGGTTTTACGGTTGCAGCTCCTAATGTGTTAAGCGCTAAAACGCAGTCAACGGAAAATTTAAAGATGTCTGAATCCCCTAAAGAAGCTTTGCTGGAGTCTTTTTTAGGTAAAATTGAAGGTGCCAAGCAAGTTTTGGCAGAGAGACTTGCCCGGATGATTGACCTGACAAAAACGCCAGAGCAGTTAAAGGCAATGGGAGTACCGGAGAATGCTATTCAAGAATATCAAAATACTCAAGATATTAATGTTTTAATACCCTATGTAGACCAAGTTGATTTTTCCCAAGGAGAAGAAGCAAGGAAAGTAACTTTTACTACTTTACCAACAGAAGACCCACAAGGTATGGATGATGAATCTCAGGCTGGCGAAACTGATGGAACAGATACAAAAGAAAACGCACTGACTCCAGAGCAAGAAAAAGAAAAAGAGGCAATGCTGGACACTTATACGGACTATCCACAGAGTTTTGTGAATTCTTTTAAAGCACTGTTGGAATCTCCCGACATTGCACTTGGAGAAGTATCTTTTGTTCTTGGTTCAGGTGGGGTAGAGAATGAGCCTGCTTTTCACATCAGAACTGAAAAGAATATAACTGAAACGGATGTAGTTTGGGTCGTTCAGGGTGCAGTGATGGGGAGTGATGCTTGGCAACTAATTAGTGGAGGAAATGCTCCGCTTGATTTGAATAGTCAGGATAACAGATCTACTTTTATTCATAATGATAAAATAAAGATACCTCCGCTTGATTTAGAAAATCCTGCTCTTGATGGTTTGGTCGTTGTGCATGGTTGCCAAGACTCAACAGGAGGATTTGATTTTAATTTGTATCCCATTCTGGTGGAGGCACCAGATCAAATTACGGAGCAAGCGTTGGTTGTGAGTTATGACGGTGAGGGGAGAGCAACAATTTCAAGTTTGTCATATTTAAAGCAAGGTTTTCCCGTTGCAAAAACGGAAGCTTACAAATTAGGTCATGGCGGTAAATATGAGCAATGGCATCATGTGTCTAGTTCGTTTGAAGTTCAGAATGATGGTGAACTTACTTATACGGGAGTGGATGGCGAAAAATTGTTAAAAGAAACGATTGTGGCAATTCATCAACAAAATCCTGAGACAGGAGAACAGTTAGTTTCTGTACGCAAACTTAAACTTGAGCATGCTCCTGAGTTGGTGGGGGAACTAACAGTAGAGTCTAAAACTCAAACAACACTAAATGTTTCATTTGATTTACCTAGGGATTATGATGAAGATGCTGGAGGTGCTTTGGAGGTTGCTGTTATTGCTTACCCTGTATCAGCTTCACCTCCCGAAGAGGCAGATTGGCAAAATCTAGAATTTAGCTCTTTGCCTGAGGTAGGGAAGAATGGGCGATGTGGGATGAGTGTAAAGGAGACTTTTCCAGACAGTC
>JANQMV010000057.1 GCA_028279865.1 Candidatus Altimarinota bacterium
CAAAAAAACATGTACAAACTAATCTTCCTCGGCTCACCCGACTTTGCCATTCCCACTCTGGAAGCTTTGTTTAAAGATCAACGTTTTGAAATTGTCGCCGTTTTTTCACAACCTGACAAAAAAGTCGGAAGAAAACAGATTTTGACCCCTTCAGATGTGAAAAAAAGAGCCTTGGAATTAGGATTAAAAGTTTATACTCCAAAAAATATTAACACGCCTGAAAATATAAAAATTATCCAAGGACTTAAGCCGGATTTTCTCTTCACAGCCGCATACGGACAAATCATTTCAAATAAAATTTTAGCTATACCCAAAATTGAACCACTGAATTTGCATGGCTCACTTTTGCCAAAATACCGCGGAGCCTCCCCTATCCAATCCAGCTTACTCAATGGAGAAAAAGAAACGGGAGTCACCTTCATCAGAATGATAGAAAAAATGGACGCCGGAGCAATGTTTTATCAGGAAAAAATTAAAATTGACAGAGAAGACAACGCCGCCACTTTATTTGATAAAATTGCCGAATTGGGCAGAAAAACAACACCCGATGTATTAGCAAAAATTGCCACAAAAAAATTAGAAGAAGTTTCTCAAAATGAAGCGGAGGTAAGTTATTGCAAAAAAATTAGCAAAGCAAATGGTAAAATTGACTGGCAAGAAGAAACCGCAGAAGAAATTTTTAATAAAATCAGAGCCTATACTCCATGGCCGGGGTGTTATACAAGGTTTGAGGGAAAGATGCTAAAGATTATTCGGGCTAGTTTTTGTTCTACTTCTCTCCTTTTAGGGGAAACTGAGAGGGGTATTACCAACACCAAAATTAAAACCAAAGCGGAAGAAGATTTCTCTCCTAACCACTCCTTGCTAAAGCGAGGGAAAGAACAAGCTCCCCTCCTTGGCAAGGAAGGGCTGGGGGAAGTAATGCAGCTAGCAAACAACAACATCCAAATCACCACAAAATCCGGAAGCTTAATTCCGAAAATTGTTCAACTGGAAGGCAAAAAAGCCATGTCCATTGAGGATTTTATCAAGGGAAAAGCTGAGTTTGTCGGTAGTCGATTGAAATAACAGAAGGCGATGTCACGTGACATCCCCTTCTGTTATTTTCCGTTTTAAAAAATATTCGGCTGTTTGAATTACTAATAAAAACAGGAGCGTATCGCAACGCCCCTACTAAAAACTACTTACTACCCACCACCAACTATTTAATCAACTTTAAAATAATCTCATTCACCATTTTCGGATTCGCCTGACCTTTTGTCGCCCCCATGACCTGACCAACCAAAGCACCCAGAGCTTTCTCTTTTCCACCTTTGTAATCTTCGATAATCTTCTCATTTCGATCCAGCACACCTTGAATAATTCCTTCAAGTTCTCCTGTATCAGACATTTGTTTCAAACCTTTTTTCTCGACAATTTCTTTGGCATCAATTCCGTCGGCATACATTTCCGGTAAAATGTCTTTCGCAATTTTCCCGGAAATATCACCATCTTCCACCATTTTAATCATACCTGCCAAATTCTCAGCCGTAATTTTACATTCTTCAATGGAAACTTGATCTTCATTAAGATGTTTTAAAAGCTCGGATAAAATCCAGTTTGCTGCCTTTTTCGGTGAACCTGACTTTGCGGCAACTTCTTCAAAATAAGCTGCCAACTTCACATCTGCAGTCAAAGTTTCCGCGTCCTTTTCATTCATCGAAAATTCTTGCATAAAACGATTTTTTTTCTCCAATGGAAGCTCCGGAAGTTCTTTCGCTATTTCGGCAACCTCTTCTTCTGTGATTGTCATTGGAGGAAGGTCAGGTTCAGGAAAATAACGGTAATCAGCCGCCTCTTCCTTACCTCTCTGAGAAAGAGTCACGCCTTTATCATCATCCCAACCACGCGTCTCTTGCACAATTTCATTCCCCGCTTCCACCTCTTTGATCTGTCTTTTGATCTCATAGTTAACCGCTTTTTCCACCATGCGGAAAGAATTCATATTCTTAAGCTCCGCACGAGTTCCAAACTCTTTTTGCCCAAAAGGACGAATCGAAATATTGACATCACAGCGCATCATCCCCTTTTCCATATCCGCTTGCGAAGTGTTTACATAGCGTAGAATTTTTCTTAACTCCTGTAAAAAAGTCGTCACTTCATCAACTTCACGAAAATCCGGCTCTGTCACAATTTCCATTAAGGGGGTTCCCGCACGATTATAGTCAACGAGTGTCCCTCCTGCGGTATGGGTTAGCTTACCCGCATCATTTTCTAAATGCAAACGTGTAATGCCAAACTCCTTCTCTTCTCCGTTTACCACGATTTTGACTTTCCCATCCACTGCAACCGGCTCATCATACTGAGAAATCTGATATCCCGGTGGCAAATCCGGATAAAAGTAACTCTTACGATCAAATTTCGCAAACTCAGGAATACCACAACCAAGCGCAAGTCCCGTTAAAATTCCTTTACGATAAGCTGTTTCATTTAGTACAGGAAGCATTCCGGGATGCGCCATACAAATTGAACAAGTATTTGCGTTTGGTTCTGCGGTAAAAATATCATTATCACATGCACAAAACATTTTTGTTTTCGTGTTAATACGGGCATGAATTTCCAGCCCCATCACCACTTCGTATTTGTTTTCCATAATAGTTAGACTTTAGAATATTAGACTTTAAAACTTAGTGCTTAATTTATTAAATATTGATAATCCATTCTTGTATTTTTAACATAATAAACCACCCTTTGTTGATTTCTGTTTTTTTTGTAAAAAACAATATACGCTCCATTCAAAATCACGTATTGAAAAAATCCTAAACTTGAAATCTTCTTAGAATAAGGTAAAGATCCAGCCAAGTAGGGGTTTTCTAATTGTAAAATTGCATCTTTTATTGCTTTTAAAACATACCTCGCTTCTTCTTCGGATTTTGAAAACATCTTGATAGACTCGTAAATAAATTCAAAATCTTTCAGTAAAGATCGTTTAAAAGTTAGCTTTATTTCTTTCATTTTAGATTTTAAACTTTGTTTTTAATAAGGCTAAAAAACTTTTTTTATCAAGACTTTTTTCTTTCTCTCTTGAGAGTAATACCTTTAAATCCTGTTCTTCTTGATTAAGAATTTTACTATTTTTAGGCGATGATGTTTTTTGAAAAACAGCCATAAAATCTTTCTTAAAATCTATCCCCAGTTTAAAATAAATCTGTACACCAAAGCAAGAGAAGATGAGACAAATTATTTAATTCCTTACAAAAACTTCTTATCCTTAATCTCCTCCGGCAAATGATAATGCGAAGGCTTTTTATTTTTTAAATTATGGGCATATTCATAACCTTTGCCATAGCCCAAATTTTTCATTAAATTCGTCGGAGCATTACGCAAATGCATTGGCACAGGCAAAGCACCTGACTTTTTTACCTCGGAAATTGCTTCATTTATGCCTTTGTAAGCCGTGTTATCTTTTGAAGCTTTTGCAAGATAAACAGCCGTATGCCCCAAATTGATCCTCACTTCAGGCATTCCGATTTTCTCAGTAGCCTGAAAACAAGCCGACGCAATCGGTAAAGCATGTTTGTCCGCAAGACCGACATCTTCCGAAGCAAAAATCACCATTCTCCTGGCAATGAAACGCGGATCCTCACCTGCTTCCAGCATACGCGCCAAGTAATAAAGGGCAGCATCGGAATCGCTTCCACGCATTGATTTAATAAAAGCAGAAATTATATTGTAATGTTCTTCACCTTTTTTGTCATATTTAAGAGCTTTTTTTTGAACTACCTCTTCCAAATTTTTCAGCTCAACATTTTCCAGCTCTAGTCGACTCAAAATTTCTAATAAAGAAATAATTTGTCTGGCATCTCCATCAGCATAATTCAGGATAAACTCCTCTGCATCTGCTGTTATCTTTGGCTTAAAAAGTTGTTTCTTTGCCAAATAATCCAAGGTTCTTTTTAAAACTTCTTTTAGCTCTTGTTTGTTTAAGCTCTCCAAAGTAAAAACTCCGGCACGAGAAAGCAAGGCTTTGTTTAAAGAAAAGGATGGATTTTCGGTAGTTGCACCGATTAAAGTAAAAATCCCCTTCTCAGTATGAGGTAAAAAAGCATCCTGCTGAGTCTTATTCAGACGATGGATTTCATCTACAAAAAGAATTGTCCTTTTATTCTTTAGCTCAATTTCATCCCTCGCAAACTTTACAATCTTTTTCAGATCAGCCACACCATGCTCAACCGCTGAAAAATAAACAAAATTTGCCTGACTGTGGGTGGCTACAATTTTAGCTAAAGTCGTCTTTCCCACCCCGGGAGGTCCCCAAAAAATTAAAGAAGTCAGTTGATCACTCTCAATCATTTTTCGCAAAGGTTTACCTGCGCCCACAAGATGTGCTTGCCCTACAAAATCCTTCAAATTTTGTGGTCGAAGCTTTTCGGCTAAAGGTTCTGATTTTCGAAAATTTTCTGCAAAAAGAGACATAGCAATCTTTTAGAATTTTATTTTTCCAACAAACGCTCCGCTGACTCAAGTACCAAAGGTACTTCCTCTTGTTTTTGTTCTTTTGCTAGCTCTCCCAAGACAAATAACAACGCCAATGAAGTAGAGATATTTTTCTGAAATCTTCTGTTAATTCGGTTAAACATTTTCCAACCCCAACCGTGAACTTTTGGAGTAATCCAAAATTTGTCCAAAGTCACTTTCATTACAGCAATCAAGACCGCAAACAAAACCCCTGTCGCAAAAGAAAAAAGATGCTCGCCAAGAATTTTAACTCTTGTAATGGCTAATACCATTAAAACCGCAAGTAACACGTCAAGCAGAGTTATAAAAATGGATGTATATGAATAAATTTGAATTCGTCTTTTAAGAATATTTTTACGCCGTTTATTAACCTTACAAATAAACTTATCACAGATTTTACAATTGGAAGGCTTAAAGTTTTTTGATTCAGCTTGAATTCTTCTAACTGCAAACTTATTAAAATATTTGTTGATATTTTTTTGAGAATATTTAAATGCCCAATGAATATTATGCTGTTCCCTATTTTGATAAATTTCGTGATTGCCCTTCACAAAGTCAGAAACCTCTGAAACAATTTGCAGAAAATCTTTCGGTAGTTTTCCTACTTTATGCCTGGGGCTGATTTTAGAAATCTTGCTTTGAATTGATTTCTGGAGTTTCATTTTGAACTAATTTTAGAAGCTTGGACCTTCATTTTACTCTGATAATTTTTAGACGACAAGATCTTAATTTTACCTATAAAGTAAAAGGAAAGCACTGTTTCAAAAAATGTGTCTGTCATTTGTGATTAAGGTTATTGTGTAGGCAATAACTAACCAATCTAAAGATGTCGAAGCAAAAATGTCCAAA
>JANQMV010000058.1 GCA_028279865.1 Candidatus Altimarinota bacterium
TTTGGACATTTTTGCTTCGACATCTTTAGATTGGTTAGTTATTGCCTACACAATAACCTTAATCACAAATGACAGACACATTTTTTGAAACAGTGCTAAAAAATCAATCTTCAAATCTCTTCCATACAAAAACAAAAAAAAAGACAGAATTAAGTTTTAGAAACGATTCTTCAAACAAAAAATTTACTCTATAAATTTTTTTACAACCGCATCACCCACTTAAGAGTGTTTGTAAACATGAGCAGGGTAAAGCAGATTAAGGAATAAAATATCTCAACATACTTTACTTTTATTGTGAAAATATAGTATGTTTGATTTGTTAAAAAAATAAACACCTAAACAAATTGCCATGAAAAAAATAAGGAAAATTTTTCTGAATCCGGCTTTATTTGCTTCGATTCTTATTTTTGCGAGTTTTTCGTTAGTGGTTTATGCTTTCACCGGTCCGCCTCTTGGCTGTACTCCAGGTACATGTAGCAGTCCTTTGATTGTAGATTTTGAAAATCAAACTGTCTCTGTAAACAATGCCCCTACCGCAAGTGGACATATTGCCAATAAAATTTATGTAGACACTGCTCTTGGAGCAATTGATATTAATGATGCCGACAGCGATCCTACCAATGAAATTCAAACACTTTCAGGTGTTTTAGCAATTAACAACAGTGCCGACGGTAATAATATCACAAATCTTGCCATGCCCGTGGCCAGCGGAGATGCCAGCAACAAAGCCTACGTAGATGGCGTAATTTCCGCTGCCGGATCAAATACTTCAGAGAGAGGAATCGCTGGACTTGGAGAAATTTGTTACACTAAAAATTATTATCAAGGTAATCTTGGAGGTAGCAACGGTGCTGATGATAAATGTGAAGCGGAATGTGGTGAAGGCTTTGTTTTCGGTAGTTTAGGTGAAACAAACAAAATTAGCCTTCATTCCTTACATGAATACTCCTGGGTTGATTCAAGCTACAATAGCTGTCAGAACTGGTCAAACAGCACATCTTCCTATTCTGGATATTATATTCGCAAAATCAGCGAAACTGCTATGACTTATTCTAGTGAGCATTGTAGCAATCACAACCCTCTCTTCTGTGTCTTTAAAGGTTCTTCAGGCAACTCAACAGATCCAGACAAAATAGATAAAGATGGTGATGCTTTAGATGATTATGATTCTATCGCTTATGAAGACAAGTTCCTAGGACCCGACGGTGATTTACGTGGGATTGATCTGGATTCTAGTAAATATGACGCCGGTGGCGCCGATCAATCAGGCACAATTATCTATGTTTCTACATTCACTAGCAATGGAGACTTTGATGATAATAATGATGGAGATGCACGTCCGGAAATGGATGCATTTTGTTCTACCTACAAACCTTCAGGGCTACAATGTAATAATATCCACGCCTTTGTTTCACTAGATTCTTCTGATGCACTCAGAGATATGCCTGCAAATTATGGTTATAATCCGTATCGACCTGTTTACTGGTATAATCAAAGCTCAAAACAACTAAGCAGACTTGCAACAGATTGGACTGACATGCTTGATAGCACGATTGAACAAGCCCAAAATGCTGGCACAGGAATTTCAAACAATGTTTGGACTGGTAATAACCCATCTGGAGCAACCTCCCATAATTGTATTAGTTTCACAAATACTGGTGGTTCCTCTTTCTATGGCTCTTCTAGTGAGACTAATGGGAATTGGTTAGCAAAAGGTGTTAACGGTTGTAATGTTAGCTACCCCATTCGCTGTGCATGTACTCCATAAAAAAATAAATAAAATATTAAAAAAACCGTCCGATCGGATGGTCTTTTTGATTTATAAAGCAATTTAAAGTCTTTCTACAATCGCATCACCCATTGCGGAAGTTCCAACTTTTTCAAACCCCTCCGTCCAGATATCTCCCGTACGAATTCCATCTGCTAATGTTTTCTCAATCGCTTTTTCAATTGCATCAGCCTCTGCTTGCATATCAAAAGAATATCTCAGCATCATTGCCGCTGATAAAATTTGAGCGATTGGATTCGCAATACCTTGTCCTGCAATGTCCGGTGCCGAACCTCCCGATGGTTCATAAAGACCAAAATTGTCTTCATTTAAAGAAGCTGAGGCAAGCATTCCGATAGAACCAGTAATTTGAGCTGCCTCATCAGAAATAATATCACCAAACAAATTCCCACAAAGCATCACATCAAATTGCTGAGGGTTGCTAATAAGCTGCATTGTCGCATTATCAATATAAAGATGATTTAGCTCTACATCCGGATACTCTTTAGCAACTTCAATCACCACTTCACGCCACAAAATAGAAGTCGAAAGAACATTTGCCTTATCAACTGAAGTAACTTTTTTTCTCCTCTTCATTGCTGCTTGAAACGCTGAATGTGCAATTCTTTCAACTTCATGTCTCAAATAAAACATCGTATCCAAACCTTTGTCTGTCGTCTTTTCTTTCGGTTCGCCAAAGTAAACATCTCCGGTTAATTCACGCATCACTAAAATATCAAACCCGTCTCCGACAATATCCGGTCTGAGCGGAGAAATTGACTTAAGCGGACCATATAAAACAGCCGGACGTAAATTCGCAAAAAGGTTAAAATATTTACGTAAAGGCAAAAGAGCTCCTCTTTCCGGCTGCTCTTGGGGAGGTAAATTTTCCCATTTTGGACCACCAACCGAGCCAAACAAAACTGCATCACCTTCCTCGCAAACTTTCAGCGTTTCATCGGGAAGCGCCTTGCCATGCTTATCAATTCCCGCACCTCCGACATCTGCATAAGTATAATCAAAAGTATGCCCGAATTTTACAACAACTTTATCTAAAACCTTAAGAGCTTCCTGCATAACTTCAGGACCAATTCCATCTCCGGGCAAAACTGCGACGTTTTTTTGCATAATTTTATGTGAATTATTGAGTTTTAAATTTTTTACAAATTGTTTTATGAACAATTTGTACAACATCATCTGCCACGCTATCTTCCACCATAAAACTCAAATTAATTTGTGATGCTCCCTGTGAAATCAGCTTAATATCAATACCGTCTCCTTCAATTGCCGAAAAGACATCTCCGACCAATTTTGTATTATGAGTCACCTCTTGTCCAATTATACTAATAATGGTTTGGTTAGGATAAGTGTAAACTGTACCAAAAGATTTTAATTCTTTCACGACATCATCAAGTTCTTTCGGATGATTTTCGATCGAAATAGAAATATTGACCTCCGAAGTTGCAATCAAATCAAGAGAAATTTTATATTTTTCAAAGACATTAAACACCTTCGCCAAAAATCCGTAACGCATCAGCATACGAGAAGAACAAATTCTAACGATCGTATTTGTTCGCTTCACCGCAATAGACTTAAATGGCTGCTCTGATTTAACCTCGTGCGGAACAACCAAAGTACCCTTATTTTTAGGATTAAAAGTATTCAGAATTCTAACAGGAACATTCGCCAAAACAGCAGGATGAATTGTTTGCGGATGTAAAATTTTAGCCCCAAAATGAGCAAGCTCTGAAGCTTCCTTAAACGAAAGTTTTTCAATAATATGCGCCTCTTTTACAATCCTCGGATCTGCCGAAAGCATACCATCTACATCCGTCCAGATTTGAATTTCCCGCACTTTCAAACTTGCCCCCGCCAAAGCACAAGTAAAATCACTATAACCTCTCCCCACACTTTCTAAAATTCCTCCCGGCACTTTTCCGAAGAAACCGGTACAAACAGTTACATATTCTTCTTCTAAATGTTTTTTTAATTTATTCCTTATCTTCTTTTCTGCCTCTTGGAAAAATTTTGGATCCGCATATTTATAGTTCTTTTTAATTAAATTCTCCAAATTAATATATTTCGCCTTGATCCCTTTATCATTTAAAATTGCAGCCAACATACAAGCTGAAAATTTTTCCCCCAGAGCCATGATAATATCATGCGACTTTGGTGTTAATTCACTTGTAATTGCAATCGCTTCCAAAAAATATTTCAATTTTTTTAATTCTTTTGAAATATAGGCAGAAGTTTTAGTTTGAATCTTAGCAGAATCAATAATCTCTTTGATCACTGCGTCATGCTGTTTTTTAATCTCTTCAATAAGATTTTTATCAATTTCCCCCTTGTTGACAGACCTTTCAGCCAATTTCAACAACTTATTTGTTACCCCTGACATTGCCGAAACAGTCACAATAAGTCCCTCTTTATAATCTTTATTAATAATTTCTAGAACATTTTTAATACTTTCTTTTGACCCCATTGAAGTACCACCAAACTTGATTGATAACATAGACTTAAATAAGAAAACTAAAGTGGTAACATTCTATTCAAAGCAAAAAAATTTGCAAGTTTTTCCTTTTTAAGAACAATAAAATCCAAAACAAAAAGTTTTTGAGCTTTAGAAAAAAGTTTAAATCTAGTATTTTGCGAATGTAAAAAATATAGCAAAATATGCAAATTATCGTACAAAATCTCATTACCCATTATAAAACAACAGGTAAAGGCACTCCTTTAGTCTTATTACATGGTTGGGGTGCTAGTCTTGATTCTTTTA
This sequence comes from Candidatus Altimarinota bacterium, assembly GCA_028279865.1. Taxonomy (GTDB): domain Bacteria; phylum Patescibacteriota; class Gracilibacteria; order JANQMV01; family JANQMV01; genus JANQMV01. The sequence continues at coordinate 4,545 of JANQMV010000058.1, forward strand.
ACTTGATTCTTCCTGAACTTACTAAAAAGTATAAGGTTTATGCTTTGGACTTACCTGGTTTTGGTAAAACGCAACTTCCTCTACAGGCTTGGAGTGTGGGTGATTATGCAAAATTTGTTAAGGAATTTTTAGATAAATTGAAAATCAGGCAAGCAACCTTTCTAGGGCATTCTTTCGGAGGCAGAGTCTTAATCAAGCTTGTCGCTCGTGAACCGGAAATTTGTGAAAAATTGATCCTTACAGGAGCAGCCGGTATAAAATCAAAAAATAGTTTAAGAAAAATTTTATTCAAAACCATCGCTAAAGTTGGAAAACCAATCTTAAGCCTGCCCGGATTAAAGTCTTTCAAACAAAAAGCCAAAAAAAAGCTATATCAAAAAGCAGGAACAGACGATTACCTGAGTGCAGGACCACTACAGCAAACTTTTCTCAAAGTAACTCAAGAAGACTTAACTCCGTTTTTAGCTGAAATTAAGGTGCCTACTTTATTGATTTGGGGAGAGAATGATCAAGACACTCCGCTAAATGAAGGAAAAATCATGCACAATTTAATCCCTAATGCTGATTTAAAAGTTATTCACAGTGCGGGACACTACGCTTTTATCGATCAACCCAAAAAGTTTTTGAGTTATTTCTGATAAAAATCAGATAATAATCATATCTCAGAGTCAACGGTTTTTCTCTTTTTCAGCATGTAAAATCAAAAAGTTTTGCTAAACTTACTCTAGAAAATTTAAAATTATTCATAAATTAAACAACATTTCTATGTCACAAAAAAATATAAACATAATTCTGATTTTTATTATTTTAGTTCTGGTAGGGACATTGTCTTTTGTTTACGTCAAAGAAGAAAAAGCCCCTCTGGAAGAGAAAAATCCCATAAATAAAAACTCAGAAGCTTCCATCAAAAAAGTAAAATTAGATTTTTATGTTATGAGTCAGTGTCATTACGGAACACAAGTAGAAGACAGCATTGCGCCGGTTATGAAAAAAATGGGAGATATAATTGATTTAAATATTGACTATATTCTTTATCCTCAATCTCAGTACGCCGGTCAAGAAAGTACTTACTGCATCGAAGATCTGTGTTCAATGCATGGAATCCCTGAATTACAAGGTAACATCGTTCAGCTTTGTGTAGGAGAACAAGCACCCCAAAAAGCACTGGATTTCATTAATTGTCAAAACAAAGATGCCAAAAATATTCCGGATAATTGGGAAAAATGTGTGGAAGAACTGGATTTGAACAAAACAAAAATTCAAGAATGTTACCAAGGAGAACAAGGAAAAAAACTTCTCAGAGCTAGCAAAGAAAGAGCCGACGCTGTCAACGCTCAAGGAAGTCCGACAATGTATTTAAATGACAAAAGATATGAAGGAGGACGCTCTCCTCTAGATTTCCAACGTGCAATTTGCCAGGAAATCGAAAATCAACATGAAGAATGCGCAAACTTACCAGCCTGTGGCTCTGATCATGACTGCCAAGCAGAGGCGGATAAAATCGGTAAATGTCTCTCTCCAGGAACAAATGAAGCAAAATGCGAATACACCGAACCTCAACCAATTGATGTAACTGTTCTTTCGGATAAAAGATGTTCCGAGGCAAAATGCTCGACTCAAAATGTCATCAATCAGCTCAAACAATCTTTCAAAGGGATTAATGAAATTGTTGAATTAGATTACAGTTCGGAAGAAGGACAAGCTTTGTATATCGCAAATAACTTGCAAAATCTTCCGGTCTATCTTTTTAATAAAGATGTTGAAACTGCTTATTTTTACAATGATCTCAAAAATTACCTAGGGGCGCGCGGAGAATACTATGAATTAGCAGTGGGATCTACCTTCAACCCGACCAAAGAAATTTGTGACAATGATATTGATGACACAGAAAATGGTTTTAAAGATTGTGCTGATCCGGATTGTTTAAGTGAACTTATCTGTAGAGAAGAAAAAAAAGCCACTCTTGACCTGTTTGTAATGTCACAGTGTCCTTACGGGACAAAAGCATTTGATATCATGCCTCCGGTTCTAAATGCATTTAAGGATGAGCTTGATTTTAACGTAAATTTTATTGCAACAGAAGTTGAGCCCGGTAAGTTCAATACTTTACACGGACAACCCGAAGTAGATGAAAATATTCGAGAACTTTGCGCGATTAAAAACTACCCTAAAGATCATGAATATATGAAGTATATTACCTGTCGCAATAAAAATATCACCAGTACGGAATGGAAAGGATGCGTCGAAGAAGCCGGCATGGACTTGGCAATAATGAAAACTTGTAGTGAGGGAGCTGAAGGAATTGAGCTACATAGTGAAAACATCAAGCTTGGAAATAAGCTGGGGGTCAGTGCCAGTCCGACTTGGCTGGTTAACAATAAATATAAGTTTAGTGGCTTAACTTCGCAACTAGTACAAACTGAAATTTGTAACCACAATCCCGATCTAAATGGATGCAATGTTGATTTATCTAATACAGCCTCTACATCTGCCAACATACCTGCAGAAAGCTGTAATTAGTTAGAGTTTAGACTCAGAGCTGAGATTTTAGAATATGGTTTTTTGTCCCTCTACTTTACAAAGAGAAGCTAGGAGAGGTATTAAAATAGTTCTGCTCCACTTGGAAAAAACCAATAAGACCAGCACTTTTTATACACCCCTCTCAATCTACCCCATTCAAAGCTGCTGCTCAGGATAGGCTCTTTCTGGAGAGAGAGGTGAACACAAAATCTATAATTTTTAATTAGTCATTAATCTCTATGTGTATCTTCTGCCAAATCATTAACAAAGAACTTCCCAGCACGATTGTGTATGAAGATGAGCAAGTAATTGCTTTTAATGACATTAATCCAAGTGCGGATGTGCATGTTTTAATAGTGCCAAAGAAACACATTGATTCTATTATGGAACTAGAAGAAGCTGATGAAAAATTAGCAGGACATCTTCTCACAGTTGCACATAAAATCGCAAAAGAAAAAAATCTCAAAGGCTACAAATTACAATTCAATGTCGGCAAAGAAGGTGGTCAAATAATCTTTCACCTGCATTTGCATTTGCTTGGTGGGAAGGTTCACGGACAAGTTTAAAAAAGAATGCGACATCACGTGATGTCGCATTCTTTTTATATATTTTACAAACTTCCAACTACTTCTTACTCGGCTTCACAATTTTATCAATCAAACCATACTTCAAAGCTTCGGGAGCTTTCATAAAATAATCTCTTTCCGTGTCTTCCTTAACCTTGGCTAAATCTTGCCCGGTGTGCTCAGCGATCATTTTATTTAGAAGATCTTTCGTTTCAATAATGTGTTGCGCGTGAATGTGAATATCAGTTGCCTGACCTTCTGCGCCCCCAAGTGGTTGGTGAATCATAATTTCAGAATGAGGCAAAGCAAAACGCTTTCCTTTTTCTCCTCCCATTAAGATTACAGCTCCACCACTCGCAGCCATTCCCAGACAAACGGTTGAAACATCACATGAAACATAATGCATTGTGTCGTACATGGCTAAGGTTGAAGAAACCGATCCTCCCGGAGAATTTACATAAAGCGTAATGTCTTTTTTGGGATCTATTTTTTCAAGATAAAGTAACTGCGCAATTACCGTATTAGCAACATCATCATTAATCGCACTACCCAAAAAAATAATACGCTCTTCCAGTAAACGAGAGTAAATATCATAGGCTCTTTCACCATGTGGTGTTTTATCTACAACTGTTGGGATTAACATAATAAATCAGTTTAAAGTGTAAAATTCAAAGCTTAAGTTTCGATTCAGAATAGCATACTTATCATAGTTTATCAATTGACCTAGAGTTTTTAAAGTTCACTTGACAAAACGCTTTAAAACACTTAAAGTAACAATCCTTATTTTATTATTATAAATTAGTAGTACTTATGAAAATCCCCCCCCCCAGGATGATTTAGATTTAAATCCAGAGGCAATGCTCACGGATCCTAAAGAAAAAACAGATCCTAAAGTTCATTCTGCGGAAATATCATCATCTTTTAAAGCTTTTTTAAAAAGACCTGCAACAACTACTGAAAAGTTATTATCTCAGGGTAGTTTTCTGGCTTCAGCTTTCACCACATATATGGGAACCCATCAGTATGTTGCAAAAGGATTACAAGGATTTAATAAATGGCTAGGATTAGAAATGTCTCCCGGAGTCGCCAACAACATACAAGTATTACTTGCCACTGCAATTGGTGGCGGACTCTCTAAGCTAATGTGGGAGGTTAAAAATGTCTTAAAAGATGAAATTCTTGAGGAAAGAGAAAATTTTATACGCAGAGTTCTAGAACGAACCTTTCGTAAAGAAAATATAATCAAAGGTGGTGGCGTAAGCCTACTTTTGGCACTTGGCATTATTTGGAATTTTTGGACTGATTTCTCTGGCTGGGGTGTTGTCTCTTTACAAAACAAAAGTAAAATGAAACAAGCTGATAACGCTACAGCAGAGCTTGCTCTTGTTGTGAGAGAAGCAAGAAGCAAAATGGAGCAAGCAATAAAAAACACAACTGGTCAGTTTCAAAAAGAGCTAGAAAACATCTTAACCAAACAAGCCATTGGAGATGATGCAACGAAAGCTCCTGGAATTGGTAATGTTTATGTAGCCTTAGATACAATTTTTCACGAAGGTAAAAATACTCAGTTCACTAGAAATTTGATAAGCGACATTCGGGCTGAGATAAAAAGTCAAGAACGAAGAGATAAAAAAAATGGAACATATTTAGAGAATAATAAACAAGGTAAATATGCTTTTCCTGTTAAAAATGGATCATCTTTTATGCCTTTGTTGCTGGATAAAGTACCTAATTTCAAGTTAGATGGAAAAACAGCTACAGAAGAACTCAATGCAAGCTTACAAACTATTGTGGCAAAAAAAACTAAACAAATTCAAAATTTACAAAAGAGTGCAAGACTTTCTGCTAATAAAATTAAGGAAATGAGTCCCACTAAAATCACACAACATTACAAACAAGCTGCTTCAAGTATTACAGAAGCAGTAAATGGAGTATCAGCTCAGTTACAAACAGAATACAACCAACATCAAGGTGATATCAACTCTTTACTTAGAGTTATTAATGAAATTGCAGAAAAAAGTGGTAAATACAAAAACTTTGATGCAACGAAAATGCAGGACTTAAGTGAAGTCATCGTTGAAAAAATTTCAGCTACTGTTAATGCAGAAGCATTAAACGTTAATTTTGAAACAGCATTCAAATTAGTTAACGATGAATTGGAAAAAAATAAGTTGTTCTGGGGAGCCATTGTGCTTTTTGTTGTAGCTGTAGGACTAACTTCCACTGCAGATATTTTAGGCATGATGCTTTCTAAACGTATTCGTCATGCCACAAGGCGAGAACTAGATAACTTGGAAAATAACGTAAAAACTGTTTTGTCAGAACTAGCTGTTGCAATTCAAGAAACTCTTAATTCAATTGGTCTTAAGTATAATTCGGCAAAAATTGAAGAGATTCTCTGGTCATATTTAATTCAAAATCATAAACAAAAAAATGCCGGCTTTACGCAACAAAGAAAAAAAATGCAATTTGTTGAAAAAAAATTGCGATCAATTAAGAAAAAACCAGAAGATTTATTACAAGAATTTGCTCGAATTGGCGACCAGAAAAACTGGCAAGCAAATAATTGCACAGTACTTGTTCCTGGTTTTCCTAGAATATCAGGTATTTCACAAGAAAAGGTTTCTTATTTTCAACAAAAAATAAACGGAAAACTCGCCCAAAGCAATGATGTTGAATTCAGAATTTGGCAACGCCAATTAAAGCAAAGAGAAGATCTTTTTATGCAAGAAGCCAAGTTAGAACAGATTTTACAAGACATTCAGGCAGACAAAGAAGTTTTAACTTGTCTAATAAAAAATCAGAAAAAAACTGAATCCATTTTGAACCATATTAAAGGTAATTTTTGTCCCGAAAATCAATCGTTGTTTTTAAGTATAGAAAAACAAATAAAAACTATTTTTACAAATGTTGAAAATATTTTGGAAAATACGGAAGAAGCAACAATCGTTTCTTTGCTAGAAAAAAGGTTTGAATCTGAAATAGCTGTTATTAATAATCTTAGACAAGAACTCAGTAAATTACAACCAGAGATTGCAAAGAAAGTTGATCAAGAAATGTCGACAATCAAAAGAGCATTTTATCAAAAATTCAGCAGTAAAACTTACAATGATCTCATTAAGGAAACAAAAACCAGCATACAAGAGTTGCAAGACATAACACATGATATGGGTGCTAAGGTTGTAGGAGAACAGAACACTAAACTTGCTTCAAGCTATGCTAATTTAGCAGGATTATTGGACAGATTTAAGAAACAACAATGTCAAATAAGAGAGATAGAACCAGCAATTGAAGAATTACAAGCAGAAGTTGCAGAATTAGGAGAGTCTGTCGCTAAGAAAAAAGCTGAGATTGCAAAACTTCAGGAACAAAAAGGAACACGTCAAGAAGAATTTAGTCAATTAGGCGAAACAACTAAAACTCTTCAGGATGACCTTGAAGAACTTACAAAACAATTAGAAACTCTACAAAGAGAACACAATGAAAAATCTGCTCAACTTAAAGAACTAAAAAGCAATGTAGGAGAAAAACAAGCTTCCGTAAAAACTCTCTCAGCAGAAACAGAAGAACTACAAACAG
>JANQMV010000024.1 GCA_028279865.1 Candidatus Altimarinota bacterium
GTGATCAATAATATAAGAAGCTGACTCAGAAAGCCCACCTGACACATCCAAACCACCTTCTTCAAAGATATAGCTATTACTACTATCAGCACTTACCTGTGTCACAGATAGAGGCATTCAGAAAATTAGAAAAGCCGAAATGAGTGAGAGAATTTTTTTCAATTGAAAAGCTTAATTTCAAATTATCGTATGATTATAGCAAAAAAAACTCCAACTTTCAATGGAATTCCAATAAAAAAGCAAAAAAGCCACTAAACGATAGTGGCTTTTGGTAATGACTATTTGATTCTAACCGTGTCCTACATGATGAACAATGTCTCCGTCCTGATCAACAGAACACCATCCTTTTTCATCTATACCAAGACCTGTTTCTTGACAAATTGCAGCAATCTCTACTGGTACTTCACCAGCATTTTCTGGAGCTTGAGTGCTATCAGGTACTAATTCAATAGGTTGTGGACATTCTGCCTTTCCTTCTAGAAATCTTTTTGACATATGTATATAAATGAAAATATAAAAACTAATTTGTAATTTTTTTATATTTATTTTGGACAATAATTATTGATTCTATTCGACAATTAATCAATACAAGAAAGGATTGTATGTCTTTTTTTATTTACTTTAAAAGGTATTTATACTTATAATAATGTTGAACACTTTTCAACAACTTTTATTAATAATCTGCATTAAATGAGCAACATTACTTCCGCACTTAAAAATCTCGACCTCACACCAAAACAAATTGAAGTTTACCTAACTCTCTTGCAGTATGGACAATGTACCGCCTCAACCCTCGCAAACAAACTAAGACTCAATAGAACAACACTCTATTCAATCCTCAAAGTCATGCAAGGCAGAGGACTTGTATCGAATTACAAAAAACAATCCGCCACTTTCTTCAGCGCAATTTCACCTGACCTCATCCTTGAAAAAGCACGCAGAAAACTCAATGAAGCCCAAACCTACTTCAACCAAATCGAAACCATCATCCCCGAGCTAAAATCCATCGAACAACTCTACGCCAACAGCCCCAAACTCAAACTCTACGAAGGAGCTGCCGGAATCAAAACACTCTATTCAGAAACCCTTAAATCAAAAAAAATCCACGCCTTCATTCCTCTACACACCCTCCCCAAAGAACTTCACACCTTTCTAACCAAAGAATACATTGAGCTACGCAAAGAATACAAAAGCTTCACCTATGCCATGGTGGAAAACTCCCCCTTTGCCAAAAAATATCAAAAGAAAGATAAAGACTCTCATCGTGAAACAAAAATCATTCCTTATAAAAATGTTCCGCTTGATGCCGAAATTTCTTTATACGGAAAAAACAAGATTGCCATCATCTCTTTCACAGATGAACTTGTCGGCTTTAGCATTGAGAATCAAGCCATGTACAACACCCTGCTTTCGGTTTTTAAAATCGTCTGGAATACGGTAAAGTAAGGACAGCCTTGAGCTATGAGTTTTCTACTTTTACAAAAAAAGATAGAAAAGTTTAGAAGAAGAATAAAACAACTTTAATTGACTTGGAGCAGCAACCAAATAGTCGCGTCATTTCCACCGAAGCGATTTTATTCTTATTAATTCAACAATCTCAATTATTATCTTGTTTGAGTTTAAGCCTAAGTGTAGTGGAGAAATCTACCTCCAGTTGACAAAGATTTCTCCACTACGTCCCGATTACGTAAACTCCATCGGGACTCCGGTCGAAACGACGCAATTTAGAAATTTTATTTAATTTATACAACAAAATTATGCTATTTGATCACATTTTTCGCGCCTATGACATCCGTGGAATTTATCAGGAAGATTTAAATGAAGATACTGCGAGGTTAATTGGAAAAGGTTATGGAACTTATTTAATCAGAAATAATCCCCCCCCTAACTCCCCCTTGAAAAGGAGGAGAACCTTAGAAGTTGTTGTGGGAAGAGATAACCGTACGCATGGAGAAAGCCTGCAAGCGGCTTTGATTGAAGGAATTCGTTCGACAGGAATTAATGTAACAAATGTTGGTCTCGCCATCTCTCCCCTGCTCTACTTCTCAATCTGTGAGGGAGATTTTGACGGAGGAATTAATGTTACTGCCAGTCATAATCCGAAAGAATTCAATGGATTCAAATTACAAGGAAGAATGGCACATTCAATCTGTGGAGATAAAATTCAGGAGATCTTGAAGATTATCAAAAAAGAAGATTTTGAAGAATTTAAGGAAGAAGAAGGGACTCTTGCGGAAGGTAATTTCTTAACAGAATATGCAAATAAAATCAGCAGCATTGCTTCAATTGAGAATAAGCCGAAAATTGTAATTGATGCAGGAAACGGAGTTGCAGGCAAATTTGCTCCGGCACTTTTTGATTTGCTGGGGTGTGAAGTTGTTCCGCTGTATTGTGAATCAGATGGGACATTTCCAAATCATCAGCCTGACCCGGAAGTTGAGGAAAATTTAAAGGATTTAAAAGCAAAAGTTTTGGCAGAAAAAGCTGACTTTGGGGTTGCCTTTGATGGAGACGGAGATCGTACGGGTATTGTAGATAGTGAAGGCAATCATTACCCGGCGGATTTATTAATTCTTCTCTTAGCCCGTGATATTCTAAGTCGTCATCCAAATACAAGTGTCGTCTATGATCTCAAAGCAACAGAAGTACTCAAAGAAGAAGTTATTAAATTTGGAGGTAAACCGGTTATGTCACCGACGGGACATTCTTTTGTAGAGGAATTAATGACAGAAACAGGCGCACTTCTCGGAGGGGAACTGAGTGGTCATATTTTTATTGCGGAGAATTACTATGGATTTGATGATGCTTTCCTTGCTGCGGCAAAAATTTTGGAAATTATCACTAAATCTGGAAAGCCTCTCAAAGAACATCTTGCTGATTTACCACAGACGTATAACACTCCAGAAATTAAACTTGGTTGTGCGGAAGAACATAAGTTTAGAACTGTTGATAAAATCACAAAACATTTTGTAAATAAATACGAATGCCTAACGATTGACGGGGTACGAATTGATTTTGGTGAAGGTGCTTGGGGAATTTGCCGTGCTTCGAATACAAGCCCGAAGTTGACTCTTCGTTTCGAAGCAAAAAGTCCTGAAAGATTAGAGAAAATTAAAGAGGAGGTTTTGGAGCATCTAAGAGGTTATGAGGAGATAGAGTTTTAATAAATTACTTTACGTAACATGGATGATAAAGTTAAAAAATACATACTTTTGCTTAATAAATTAGATTAAAACATGGAAAATTTTGAACAAAGGATAGCTCAAGAAATAAGCGTAAAACACGGCTATGATTCAAATAAAACGTTTGAAAACAAACAAGGGTTTCAAGTTACTTGGTTTAATTCCGATTATAGGAACAAAAAACGTAATCCCGGTATTTATATAAGACTTTTCAAGCCTAACGGTGGGATGAAAGAGGAAAAATATTTTGAATTTGGACAAGAGGACGATGCGCAAAAACAATTGGATGATTATATTAATACTCTGAAAGCGTGGGAAAGTGTTGGCTAAGCAAGACCTGTCTAAAAGACTGCCCCCACATTTAAAAAAGTTGAGATAAAATAAAAAATTTAATTTTTATTTTAATTTATTAAATAATTTAAAAACCTTATGAAGACAGCCTCTTTCTTTATTTCTCTCATTGCAATGCCAATCATTTTTAGTGGCTGTAGTCAAGAAATAGCGACATCGAATACCAGTCAAGATACAAATCAAAATTGTAGTTTAATTGCAAAAGAATTAAATAAACATAAAAGCAAAAATAAAGAATTGATAAAACAATTAAACAAAGCAAAAGCTTTGAATTCAGAAGCAAGCAATGAAATAAAAAAGAACAATATTCCAAAAAAGAAAATGGAAATTTATAGCTTAATTTCCTTTGAATATCCTGGTACATGGAGTGGTTTGAAATTACCGGAAAGAATGGAAGAAAACAAACTATCAGGACTACCGACAATATCAATTGCGCCTAAAAACATTGCTTACGGTGATATGAATTGGAGTCAAATCGACTTTTATTTTTCAATAAATGATATTTCTGAAAAATTATTAAAAGAATACAATCAAAGTGAATTTCAAGTTAGCTCCGAATTAATTGATGGCATCCAAGCCAGTGTTGTAAACTTCCCTTTGGATGAAAGTAAAACTGCTTCAAAATCCAGGACAGGCGGTAAAAAATATTTTATTTCATTGCCTGGAAATATAAAAACTCTAGTAATTTGGAAACAAGCTAGGACCACAGATGAATTCGAAAGTGAATTTGAAAATATTATTAATTCTATTAAATTCCACCATTAATCAGTCCTTTATAGAGTATCAATTATATATTTAAGATCCTTTTTGCTGATTGATGTGTTCTTCACCTCAATCTCCTATGCTTGAAGGTGAAAAACACCTTCAAGAGCAGAATATTGATATAACAATCCTCAAAAAACTGATTAAGAAATCCGTTGCTGAAATGAGGGAAAACTATCCTACAAAATAAGAGTTAATTCTTATTTGACATTTCTGGTTTTTTATTATATTTTGTTGTGCCAATTATTTGTATAACAGATATTAATTATGACTGAGAAGCAAGATACTTTTGGAGAGATTGCACAAGTAACACCACTAAAAGCGGCAGAAACTCTTTCTGACTCAAGATTGTTTATGGATGAAACAGATCCAGTTGCAGGGCAATTCTCTGAGTCAATGAAAAAATTAGATGAAGCTCTGCTTGAAGGAACGCAGGAACTGCAAGAAAAAGTTGCATTGATTTTTAAAGAAATGGAAATGAAGGTTTTTAAGCTACACCCTGCAATTATGAAAAGATTAATTGAGGATTTAAATACTTTAGCTAAAAGTATTCGGACAGATGTGAATAAAAGCTTAAAACACCAACATGAAAATGGATATGAAAGGAAAACCCCTGGGATCTGCTGTGTTTTAGACGTAAATGAAGAACCCGTGACAGAAGCTGGGGCATTAGACAAACTTCCTAAGGGTTCTTATACAATAAACGCACGTGTGAATTTTAAAGCAGATGCAATGAATAACGTTAAGAAGTGTTTTGCAAAATCCAGCTATCTTAAAAACAAAGTCGTTGAAGAACTTAGCAATTTGTTTGGTAGCTGTGAAGTTACAAATTTAAGAACTGATCAAGGTGATCGTGTAGATGCTGTTATTTTCACTTTTGATCTAAAAATATAAAATGTTTCGAAGAAGAAAAGCAGAAGAGTACCCCACTGAAGAAAACATTTACGGTGATTTTGAAGACGTAACTAGCCCCGAATGGAGCTGGGATATTCTTGCAAAAATCTTAGAAAGCCAAAAAGCAACTAAGAAAAAAATCTTAGTGATTATTACAGGTGGAACAATTGCGATGAAAAAACAAAGAGGAAAAGAAGGACTAATGCCAGCTGAGACACCTGAAGAAATACTCGAAAGTATCCCAAAAAAAATCAGAGACTTGATTGAGATAGACGTTGAATATATCTCCAATGAAGACAGTGTTGATATTGAAAGCCCCGAAGTCTCTTTAATCAGTCAAAAAATCCTTGAGAAAAAGGACGAATACGACGGAATAGTTGTTACTCACGGAACAGACAGAATGTCAGAAAATGCTTCTAAAGTCGCATTTATGACCAAAGGTATTGATAAAAGTGTAATCTTCACAGGAGCTATGAAGGGGGCAGATGAGATAAATTTTGATGGTCCAGATAATCTTAAAAGGGCATTGCTTGCGTCATTACATCCTGACCTAAAAGGGGTCTATGTTGCAATGCACCAAAGATTAATGCTTGCGGTACGTTCAATGAAAAAATTTGGAGAAATTGATGCCTTCAGATCCATAGATTCAGAAGACTGCGGAAGGTTTAAGAAAATCTATAAACTAAACTTGAGTTACACAGGTACTCTTAAAGACACTGAACCTGAGTATTTTGAAGAATTCAAAAATATTGAAGGATGTATTCAGCCAATTGACATGACGGTACTTGAGGACAACTACAGCCTGAAAAAAGCTTTCAATTCAGCTCTGGAAGATGACAAAGTCAAATTTATCATCCTAAAAGGATATGGAGACGGCAATCTTTCTTCTCCAGAAAAAAAACCTTGGTTATTTAATAAAATTAAAGAGTGCAAGGACGCAAATAAAGTCGTCCTAGTAACTTCAGATCTTGAGAAAAAGTCAGCGGAATCACAGTACAAAGGAGGACAGGCAGCTTTGGCAGTTGGAGCAATTCCGGCTAATCACATAAATAAAGCAGCCCTAAAAGCAAAAATCTATGCACTAGTAACAAAGCATCGTTATTCAAAAAAAGGCTTATCGGATAGGGAGGTAGCCCAAAAAGATATAGAGATATATAATGACTTGGTAATAAATTTTTTCAAACAACATGTAGGAGAAGACTGTAACCTTCCTTCTAAAAGATTGGAATACCAACTTTCTTATTCATAAAAAAAGAGACTCAATCTATCAAGTCTCTTTTTTCAGATTATCGTTTATATTTATCTTTCCTGGATTGTCTCCTTCACCTGAACTCCAAAATGCCGACCGGCTTCCTCCGTATAAGCCAAAACCTTATCACCCGGCTTAAGATGCGTAATCGAAAGCGGCTCACCTTCCGGAGAAGTCAGGCGAATTGTTTCTGCGTTTTGCATAATCAGAGTTACTTCCCTCCCCTCCTTTGTCTTCGCCCGCACAAGCATCATCGGACGTTTTTCAATCTTATTACGACCGACAACAGCAACTTCTGTGTTCCCCTCTTTATCTACAACTAAAACTTCAGAACCTGATTTAAGCTCCATCATATACTGAGTCTTGTTATTCGGAATACGTACATAAGCATGTACCGCTCCGGCATTCACTCGAAATGGACGCGGATCACAGTAAGGCGATTCCACATTTTCATTGTAAACCAAGAACATCGCCGAAGAAGTATCGCCGGCTAAAATCCCCTTCCCCGGAGGAAGGATACTGCCTGTATCTACACAACAACGATCAGACATTGCCACAGGTTCGGTGCCAATAATTTCAGCCTCCACTAGTTCTAATTTCTCATTGTTAGATTCTCTAATCACCTTCGCGGTCTCTTTGATCTCTTGAAAATCATCCGTCTCAAGCAAAATTCCATCCGCCCCCTTTTCCATTGTCGTTAAAGCAATTTTTGCCTCCTCAGCAGATTTCACAGTCTGAATTAAGTTTGTTGTTTTAGAAATCAGATTTTCAAGCGGAATAATCGTCCAATCAGCTTGCCCTTCCTCTGTTTCTTTGTTTTGAATAATCACAGGTATTTTGCCACTCTCCGCAATAACTTTGTCTTCATCCTCTTTCCGGTTAATCTTCACGATCTTTACATCTTTACCCAAAATAAAATCACCATCCTCTGCAATCGTCTTAATTTTACTCAATTCATGCACTTTCTGCGTGTCGCCTTTTTTTACTTGAACAGCATCCACACCACTTTCCAAAGCAGTCGTGATCAGCTTCTTATCAAAAGGATCCACCTTTACCCAAAATATTTTTTTCATAATTTATAAATAATTAAAGTCTTTAAGTCCCCCTTCGCAAGAGGGATACAGGGGGCTAAAGAGCAAAAGGGAAATAAGCCCTCCAATACCCCTTTTTAAGGGAGTAATTTATAATTTCCTAGAATGGTAAATCCTCCGGCTTGATTTCACTTTCATAATTAACTTCCGGAACATCCGGTGTCTGTGCAGAAGGCGCTGGTGGAGAATTTTGATCTGTATTCTGAACGACCGGAGTTGCTCCTGCCTCCATTTCTATATCAGAGTGAGGATGCCCCAAACTCGTCACGCTATCGGCAATTAATTCGGTAGTATACTTTTTTACTCCATCGGGTGTGTCCCAACTGCGAGTTTGTAAACGTCCGGAAATATAAACTTTACGCCCTTTTGTCACTTCATTTGCTACTTGCTCGGCAAGCTTCCCCCACACAACCACATTATGAAATTCCGTTCTTTCTTGCTGAGAACCATCTTGCCCTTTCCACTGTTCATTAGTAGCAACACCGAAGCTACAAACAGAAGAACCGTTTGGAGTAGTACGAAGCTCCGGATCACGACACATATTGCCCAAGATTTCACCACGATTTAACCCCCCTCCGATTTCAGCCTCGTCATTTAGCGGTGCCAACGGATTTTTCGGATCAAGTAAAATCAAATCTTCCGCGATGATTTTTGTTTTATATTTTTTGTTACCATCCTGATCTTCCCAGCTTTCAGTCTGAATTCTTCCTGCTAAATAAACCTGTTTTCCTTTTCTTAAATATTTTTGAGCCAAATCAGCAAGTCCTCTCCAAACCACAACATTATGAAATGCTGTAACAACTTGAGTTTGTCCTTCCAAATTAATGAATTTACTTTTGGTCATAAGATTTAAATCACCCACAGAAACGCCTGCAGGAGTTTGTCTAATATCAGGGTCTTGAGTAAGATGACCAATAATTTGTGCACGATTGAGACAGAGCATAGGATTAAAATTAGAAATTAAAAATGAATAAAAATATAAAAACTACATTATTAACGTAATAAAATCGCTTCACCCGCCATTCCGTCATCAAACCATTTTGTGGAAAAAACAGCATGGCTAAAAGTAGCAAGAAAATTAACCTCTTGAGTATCAATACCCAAAAGAGTTAGGAATGCCGAGACCTTATTTAAATTGAAATAGCTTGATTCCTCGCCTTCAAGAAACATATTGTTTTTTGCCTCCTTATAAATCTCATTTTTAAATAAACTATCTCCGGAATGCTTGGCTAAGTTAAGATTTTCCTGAACCGCCGCCACACTTGTTCCAAGAAAAACTTTCTTATCCTTAATAGCATAAGCGAAACTAAAAGGAACATTCTCAATTTCAACGCTTTGAATTATGCTACCTTCAAAATCCGTTTTCACTTTTTTGACCTTATCATCATTTGCCAAAAGCTCTCTAACAACCGAACCATCCTTCAATGTCGTTTCCTTCTTTTCTACCTTATGCTCTTCACTCTGCAAATAAAACCCTTCAAGCATTTTTTGTAAAATTTGATCCGCTTCCTCCTCATCATCAATTTCTAAAATCAATTTAAATTGAGGCATAGGTAAAAATCTGACTTCAAAAGCATAAGCATTTTTCAACAATTCATAAATATCCTCTTCCAAAGAAACTTCCGTACCAAAATAATTAGCGACTCTTGCTCGCAACATTCCCTCAAGGATAATTGCAAAATAAGGTGTCGCCTCATCCCAAACTTTCAAAATCTGCTTGAAAGATTCTTTTAAATTCGTACCTCCCAGATAAAATCCCAAATCATCCGCATACACGTATTTATCCAAATCATTCTTAGTCACAACAGAACCTGTCGCCACCAGACCTTTTTTAAGAGATAAATAAGAGTTTAAACGCAAACCTTGATTAATTCGCGTAAAACTAAGTCCGCCTTCTTTCAGATACTCTTTTAGCGGCCCCAGATAAATTTCGTACTGACTGAAGTCAATTTTTTGTAAATTAAAATAAACCCTTCCTCCGCCTATTTTAGGCAAATTATTCTTAACCCTGTTATAATCTCCCAGATCATGCAAAAAAACTGACTGAGCTTGATTTAGATCGATTAACTTTTTCAATGCAGCACTTTCATTGGAACAAATCAGGTAACCGTACAAAAAGCTACAATCCACATTCAAACTCTGGCTAAATGAAAGGATTTCAAATTTTTTATATTTTTCTATTTTTAATTCTTCCCCTTGCACGCCTAAGCTACGCAAAAACTCCAGAGCCTTTCTCTGGTTATTATTTTCCAAGAAGAGATAATAGCTTTCCTCTTCGTTTTCTTCAGCTCCATTGTAAATGGCAAAAGCAGCTTTATTCCCCAACCAACCTTTTGCCTGACTTGCAAAATCAGTTAAATTTTTATTGAGATATTGTTTTAAAAACGGATCAATAATATGTGTCCGAAAATCCTCATTTTCTTCAATAAACTTCGCCAGCTCCACGCTGGAAAACTCCGTCACAATCATTACATTCTCCGCAGGTAAGATTTCATCGACATCTTTGGCTTCAGAAATTTGAAAATACAAAAAATAACCAATAAATGACAAAGTAAAAGCTCCTAAAAAAGCAAAAAACAAGGTAGTTATTTTTGTCTGAAAAAGTTTAATTTTCTGAATTTTTTTTGTAAGTTTTTTGACCATTTTAGGATAAATTTCAAGCTGTGCAAGTATAGATTAGAATCATGAAAAATTCTATGTTTTTATTGATAATTCTATTCACTTAAATTACGTCTATGGTATAACGCAAACAAAATATCACGAAAATCCTCCATAATCATATCTAAATCCGGCTTAATCAGAACAGATTCTCTCAATTGCTCATCTAAAAGTTTATTATAAAAAACATCTAGAATAATTTTCTCAATCTTGCTTTTATTGATCTTGCCATCCAATCTCGCCCTCACAGCTGCCTCCACAGAGTCAGCCAGCATGACCAAAGTCTCTTCAACTGTACGCGGTCTGGGACCCGGATAGCGATTTTTCTTATTTTCATCCACACTTGGAGCAATTGAATTACCATGATGCGAAGCAATAATCGCCACAACTTCATCCGGCAAATTAAAAGCTCTGGCAATACGTACGCCTTTTTCAACATGATTTAAAATCGTCTCTTCTTGCAGTGAGAAAGTATTTTCATCCTGATTTTCAGCAAAAAATTCCGGAGAGGCAATTTTACCCAAATCATGTAACTGTCCTCCCACAACCGCAAGCAAGGGATTTGCTTCTTTAAAACGAAAAGAAGCTTGCATTGCTAATTCACCGACAAGAAGACCATGATAATAAGTCCCGGGAGCTTTTTGTCTTAATTTTTTAAGAAGCGGATAATTAGGATCACGCAACTCAAGAAGATGATTATCCATATGGTAAGACTTTAGACTTTAGGAATTAGACTTTAGAAACAAAATTGCCCCGCTATCTTAGCTTATTTTTCCAAAACTAAGCAACAAAAAACTCCAAATCCTGCTTCAGAATTTGGAGTTTCAATTTTCTCTACTCACAGCTCAAAGCTGTGTTTTAGTAGTACATTCTCTTTGCTTTTTCAGATCTGTGTCCTTCTCTTACTACAGCTGCTTCTCTTACTTTCTTTTTAGTCAATTTCTTCTGATGATAACGACCTTTTCTAACTTGAAGCAATAAGCGAGTTCCTTGTACCTGTTTCTTAAATCTGTTGATTAATTTGTCAACCGATTCATTTTCTTTTCTTACTGCATAAATCAAGTGCAAACACCTCCTCTCATAAAAATGAGTTAAAAAATAAACTTTTTAGCAGGAGTATAGTATATTTTTTAACAGCTTTGTCAACGTGAAAAGACTTTTAGTAAAAAATTTTAGAAGGAAAAAAAGAGTAAAAAAATGCGTCATTTCGACTGCAATAAGCATCCTATAAAATTAGAAAAAGCGCGAATGGAATGGAGAAATCTTTAAGTTGAAGTAAAACTAATATTGCAACTAGAATTTATTTTCAGAATTTAAGATTTCTCCACTACGTCTCTCTACGTAAACTTCAAGAGACTTCGGTCGAAATGACGCGAATAGCAGTAAAATCTAATCCATAAATTCTTTTCTAAATCTTCCTCCTCCATTCATCAATCTTCTGCAAAGCATCCAAAGGAGTCAACGCATTAACATTAAGCTCCTTAATTTCTTCTTCAACTAAACTTGGTTTGCTTATAACTTTTTCAACAATTTTTGTTTCTCCAAAAATCCCCAGCTGTTCTGCCTTTTGTGCGACTTTTCCCAGTTCTTCTTTCTCAAGTTTACCCAGAATTTCCTGAGCACGCCTGACTATTTCCTTCGGTAATCCGGAAAGTTTCGCAACTTCAATGCCGTAACTTTTATCAACACCGCCTTTGATTATTTGATGCAAAAAGACAACTCCATCCGTTTTTTCGATTACCGCCATTGAAAAATTTTCCGCTGAGTCCAAACCTTTTATTAAATCATTCAGCTCATGGTAATGTGTTGCGAAAATTGTGTTTGCTTTGGTCTTGTCATGTAAATATTCTGAAATTGCCCAAGCAATCGAAACCCCGTCATATGTTGAAGTTCCTCTCCCGACTTCGTCTAAAATGATGAAACTGTTTTTCGTTGCGTTACTTAAAATATAGGCTGTCTCCTGCATTTCCACCATAAATGTAGATTGTCCTTCAGAAAGATTGTCACTTGCTCCGACTCTACAGAAGATTTGATCCACCGGAGACATTTCGACTGAATCTGCCGGTACGAAAGAACCGATTTGTGCCATGAGAATTATTAGGGCATTTTGGCGTAAGTAAGTTGATTTACCCGCCATGTTTGGTCCGGTGAGGAGGATAAATCTTTGATCATCTGCCATGTTTAAGTCATTCGGTACGAAGTCGTCAGTTAATTTTTCCACCACCGGATGTCTTCCGTTTTTAATCCTGAGTTTCTTTTCT
Organism: Candidatus Altimarinota bacterium; assembly: GCA_028279865.1. GTDB lineage: Bacteria > Patescibacteriota > Gracilibacteria > JANQMV01 > JANQMV01 > JANQMV01. Next base: position 12,449 of record JANQMV010000024.1, read on the forward strand.
TCGCTTAATTTAGGTCTGCTAAATCTGTATTTATGTGCGATTTCCGCAAAGCTATTTAAAATATCCAAGATCGCAACTTGATCAGCAGTTTGCTGGATTTTTTTAATTTCATGCATGACCTTTTCTCTTAATTCCAGAAAAAGCTTATATTCAAGTTCTTTAATTTTTTCCTCCGCTCCCAAGACTTTGTCTTCGTATTCTTTTAATTTTGGAGTAATATAGCGCGCTGCGTTTACCAAGGTTTGTTTGGTTTTATATTCTTCGGGAACTTTCTCGATTTGGCTACGTGGGACTTCGATAAAATAGCCAAAGACATTATTAAACTTGATTTTTAGCGTTGAAATTCCAGTGAGTTTTTGTTGCTCAATCTGATATTCCACTAAAAAGTCTTTGCCTCCGTTGGCAATTTTCCTCAATTCATCAAGCTCGACATTATATCCATCTCGAATCATCCCTCCGTCCATAATCGTCAAGGGAGCTTCGTCTGTCAGAGCCTGATCCAGTAAGTCTATTATTGCTTGCATCTTTTTAGTTTTATAACTGACGGTATATTGACATTATAAAATATATTTGATAGAATAATTTCAGAATTTCCACGAAAAGCTCCCTTTAAGGTTTTGTCCTTACTGGGCTCTTTTTTTGTATTCTAATTTTTTCTTTAAGTTACTCATAAAATCCAAATGATTTGCTGCTGCCTTTTTTAGTAAAGCTGAATAACGTTTTACATTCGGAGCCAAAACTTTTTCTAACTTATTCTTTTTATTCAAATGCCTTACCAAACAAGCAAAATCTCCATCTCCCGAAACAATAATTGCTTTGTCATAGTCTGAAAAATCGATCATTGCCTGTAAAACAAGTTCTGCATCAACATTACCTTTTATAGTTCCGTTTGAGTATTTTAAAATTTCTTTGAAAACCAAAATAAAACCGGCTTTTTGAAGTGAGTTATATAAATCTTGATTTTCTTCAAGATAGCCAATAAAGAGGTAAGCAACTTCAACTTGATATTTCTCTTTTAAATAAACCCTAAACCTCCTCCAATCCAAGCTCCAGCCCTGTCTTTTAATTTCAAGGTTTACGTTTTGGCTGTCGATAAAAGCATAATTTTTAGAACACCCTCTAAGCATTTTTGTTGAAATATCTCTTTTTAAAAACCAAGCAGGATTCTAACATTTTTTATAAAAAGAGGAAAAACAAAAACTCCTTTCCAAAGAAAAGAGAAAGTAATCAGGCAAAAGAGCTTAAAAAGGGAAAAAGTGCCGTCAAAACATTTCTGAACATGACGACACCCCCTTTTTTATGTTCAAATCAGCTTTCTCAAATAAAAAAGTAAATGTTGTAATCCCGCATGAGTGATTTTTCTAGTTTTTTTTTACAAATAACTAAATCCCCTTCTGTATATAAGTTCCCACCAAATCATAACCATTCTTCCGATAATATTCCCTCACCCCCACACCGGAAATCACCGAAATTTTAGACAAACCATATTCATCCTTCGTAATCCTCTCCGCCTCCGCCAAAAGCTTCCGACCAAAACCAAGATGCTGTACACTCCCCTTTTGCCCAATCCCGGTTTGTTCACCATAAGTATGCACCTCACGAATAATCGCAGAATCATTCAGCTCCCGAATAAAATGCTTCCTTTTCTCAAAAATCTGAGAAGGAATCCTTAAGCGCAACATTGAAATCAATTTATTCTGCTTCACATCTTCATAACTCAAAAAAACCTCCTTACCCCCCGAAGCATCATAGTCTTTCCTAACTAATTTAACATCATTCACATCAAAAGACTTTGCACGGATTTCACGACAGCGAATACACTGACACTCCACACCTTCCTTCTTCATTTTGTCATGCAAAAGCTGACGCAAGTTGGAAATTTTTGAACCGGCAATAATTGACTCAGCCGGAATATCACGAATCACACGAATAATACGCACATAGGTCGGTATATCCTTTTTAATTTCCAAAAGTAGTTTTACAAGTTCTTTGTCGCTATAAGGCGTATAATCTCCTGCTCTCCACCATTTAGCAATTTCCGCAAATTCAGTCACCACACACGGATAAATCTTGATCAAGTCCGGCTGAAAATCAGGCTTATTAAACAAATCCCGGAACATTTGCACATCCTTTTCAAAATCAGATCCCGGTAAATTTGGCATCATATGATAACAAACCTTAAAACCGGCATCTTTCATCAATTTCGTCGCCTGCACGGTTTGCTCAATCAAGTGTCCCCTTTTGTTTTTTTCCAAAACAGTGTTATCAGTACTCTGCACCCCCACCTCAATTTTCGTACAACCAAGTTTACGGAAACGAATCAGCTCCTTCTCATCCACATAATCCGGGCGCGTTTCAAGGGTAAGCCCCACACATCTATGCTGACTTTGTTCGTTAATTTTCTGAGCCTCGACAATTGACTGCCCTTTGGGAGCTTTGGCGTATTTTTCCTTCACCTGATAAAAATCTTTCCCCTTTTGCGTACGCATTTTTTCATTTAAATTGACCTTCGCATTTAATCCCTGAAAACATTTTTTCACAAAAGAGGTTTGATATTGCGGAGAAAAGTAATTAAAAGTTCCCCCCATCACAATTAACTCAACCTTACCCGTATCATGACCGGTTAAAGATAAAGCATGGATACGATTAAGCACTTGCTTATAAGGATTAAACTCATTCAAAACCGCCCGCATCACTGCCGGTTCATTACTCAAATATGACTTTGGCATTTCCTTTTCCGTCGGACAAAAGCTACACTCTCCCGGACAATCATACGGTTTGGTTAAAACAGCCACAGGCGCAATCCCCGAGAGTGTTCTAATCGAACGCTTACGAATTATTTTCTCTAACTTTTCACTAGCTTCAATCGTTCCGTTTTTCATCAATTCCTTATACCCTTCAATAATTTCCAGATTCGTTAAATGTGCAATTCCGTATTTCGAAGAAATTCTGTTTTTCAAAGCATGTAACTCTTTCGGAGAAGAAACATCCTCTGCTATCGCCGTTTTAACTAAGTCTGTAACCGCTTTGTTCATACCAAATTTTTCATCAAATCCTTATCAAAAGAAAAAAGCTTGCCTTTCTCATTTTTATGCATCACTAAAAGAGACACATCGACAAAAGAAAGTTTTGTTTTTGTTTTCTGTAAAAAAAAGACAACTTCTTTGAGTTCTTCTTCATTCAAACGTTGAACTTCTATTTTTGGATTACTCACAATCCATGTCAGAGCCTCTTGAGCAATTTGAAGACTTTCTCTCAATATTAAAACCGTATAAATTTCCCCCAGAATATAATCATTCAAAATAATTTTTGAGGTCTCATTAATAATCTTTTTTGATTCTTCAAAATGCTGATCTTCACGACGAAAATAGGCGATTAGCACGCAAGAGTCTAAAATAAGCATAATAAAGGATTAATAAAGGATTAATAAAGGATTAATAAAGGATTTCATCTACTTTACTCGCAAGATTTTTTTCTTCATGATTTTTACTGTGAAAGTGAAAGTCTTCTTGTTGGTAATTTTTAGAAAAATTTACAACGATTTTTTCTTTCTTTTTATCAAGCTCTTCTTCAAGGGGTTTTATACAAATCTGATCATCATGTGTATAAATTTTCAAATAAGTTTTTTCTGTAATGTGAAATTTCTTGCGAAGATTTATCGGTATCACTACTTGTCCCTGTTTATTTACAGTTGCTATTTTCATAAAATACAATTTTATTATTTCTACAAATATTGTAGCAAATTTTTTATAAATGTCAATTTTTTTCTCCTCTCCTCACCAGCCACCGCCCAATTACGACCATTAATACAAACATCAAAACAATTGCCGCAAATTTTCCTTTTGTCGTCAAAAACAAAGCCGAAATTCCAAACACCGCACAAATGAAATAAATAAAAACAAGTGCCTTTCTTTCAGTCAAACCAACCTCCAAAAGCCTGTGGTGAAAATGTTTTAAATCTCCCTTAAACGGAGACTTCCCTTCACGAATGCGGCGTAAGATTACCCAAGCCGCATCTAAAATCGGGAATCCCATTACCAAAAAAGCCGTCGCCACTTTTCCACCGGAAAAAATTCCAATCACAGCAAGCACAAAGCCCAAAAACATTGAGCCGGAGTCCCCCATTAAAATTTTGGGAGGATAGAAATCAAAAAGCCAAAAAGCAAAACAAATTGCTGCAAAGACAAAGCTGATAACCGCAATTTCCGGTTGATTAACAATTGGAGATAAACTTAAAAAACCAAGTGTCATTCCGCCAATCGTCGCAATTCCACTCGTCAAACCGGAAATACCATCCAGCCAATTCATCGTGTTAATCATCCCCATTACCCAAATAATCGTGAACAGATCTGCCAAAACAATCAAATGGTAAATCATCCCATTTATTTCAAAAGGTAACTGCCAAATATTTAAAACAAATTCCCCGCCAAAAGGATTGGTAATCACCTCAATACCAATTCCGGAAAAGATCAAAACAATCGCAACCACAAACTGCATAAACAGCCTGAAGATAGGCGAAAGTCCTTTTTTGTCATCCCAAAAACTCACCGCCACCAAAACCGCCCCGGCTACCAAAAAGCCGATTAAATGTTTATCAATTGGTAAGAAAATCAAAAGAACCGTCGCAAAAACAAGATAAAGAATCACACCTCCGAAATAAGGAATTGGCTTCCTTGTTAATCCGTATTTTTCCGGTTTATCGAGAAGTCCCCATTTTGGGAAAAATTTTAAAGCTAATTTTGTTAAAATTAACGTTAAGGCAAAAGCCGTGATTGTGGGAATGATTGTTGACATAAGTTAAAACTTTAGTTTTGTGTTTATCCCTACCCTTTTAGGGGAGGTTAGGAGGGGTAAGAATTACTTAAATTACAGTAAACGTCATGCATATTTAAGTCATTCTTCAAAAGAATACTTTCACCGAGTTATTTATATTTCTTCAGCTAAGACAAAACACCCCCCTTACTGTCATTCTCGGAATCCCGCTCCGCTAAAATATAATAAGTGCGGGATATCCGGGAATCTCTATTTCTTGTAATAAAATAAAACAAAATTAGCTTCTTTAGATCTGTGATAAATTATTCCTCCGAGGGATTCCAGATATTTTTTCTAATCTTTTTTATATGTTTTTTAATTGTAATTAGAATAAACCTGCCCGGAAAATTCTGGAATGACATACTTTTTGTCAGCGAAATATTAAACATCTACAAGAATGACTACTGCCTGTCCAAATAATTTTGTAAAATAATCTCTGCGGAAATTACATCTTTTTTTCCTTTTTGCTTCTTTTCTTTAATTTCTTGTAATTGCAAGTTTTTCGTCGCTTCCGCACTTGTCAAACGCTCATCTTCAAACAAAACCTCAATTTCCAAATTCTCTTTTAGCCTAGCTCCGAAATTTTGGGTGTATTCCGTCTGATCTGAATCCTGTCCGTTAAGCATCTTCGGTAATCCAATTAGAATCAAATCAATTTTTTCCTCTGTAATAATTTTTTGTAATGAATGCAGAACAGATTCAAATGATTTATTTTGAATTACATCTCTACCAAAAGCAATCCCAAGGTTTGTATCCCCTACCGCGTAGCCGATTCTGGTTTTACCGTAATCCAGTGCTAAGATATTCAATCTTTCAAAATTAATAAACAAAAACCCCGCAGAGCGGGGTCATTATATCTCAAAGATTGAATTTTTCAGAATTATTTTTTTTCTTCAGTCTTCTTTGCTGTTGTTGTCTTTTTTGTCGTCTTTACGCTTGTTTTTTTTGTTGTCGTTTTAGCTTTTGCAGCAGGAGCTTTTTTCTTTGGTTCTGCTTTTTTTACTTCCTTTTTAGGTGCTGCGCTTCCTTGCAATTTTGCTAATGCTTTTGCCACTTTTGCCTTTTTATGAGCAGCATTATTTTTGTGGATAAGGTTTTTCTTTAGAGCAACGTCAATTGCAGAGTAAGTCTCGGGAAGAATTTTCGCAGCTTTTTCAGCATCGGTTTCTTTCAAAACCTTCTTTACCATTGTCCTCATTCTCGTATTATAATGTTTATTTCTTTCATAAGCTTTTTTAGCTTGTATTACCCGTTTCTTAGCTGATTTAATAATTGGCATGTCTTTGTGTAAATTACTTAAAAAATTAAAAGCAGAGAAAGTTTAGGGAATACCTTTCTAAAAGTCAAAAGTTTTTTTCCAAGACTCTGCCTCTTGTTATCAAATTTAAAAAATTTCCAATTCTCTAAAATTTAGAAACAAATTTACCAGCATCTTTTAACAATATAGGTTAATTTTGTTTCGCCATCTTGAGGAACAGAAACTTTAAACTCATAAGTGTACTCATCTTCTTTTGCAAAAGGGAGAGATGGTTTTAAAATATCGATATCTGTGCCATAAGTGTGCTCAACTACTGTAATAGAAACATCCTCTGTTTTTCTGTTTTTCAAAAGGACTTCTTTTGTTTGCTCTTCACATCTTTTACCATAATCCAATACTTTTCCATCACGCTTTGTATTTGTCGTCTTTTTTTCAGCGACTAAGTCAAAAGCATTCCCGAGAAAAACCGACAAATCTTCGTTTTTTGGAGTATGGTCAATACTGTCTTCTCCAATAAATTGAAGCTGCCCTCCCGCGTCAGCCTTATACACTCTCAGTGTTCCTTTTGGTAGAGGGATACCAAGTCCCTGGTCTTCGGCATTTTTAAAATTAAGTACTGTCCTGACTTTGCGCCCTTTACGATCATCAAAAATAAATTCTTTTTCCACAGGAATTTTATTTGCCTTCAGTAGAGAAATTTGCTTGCTTGAATTACTTTTTAAATCTGTCTTACGACCAAGCGTGTACATATGATATTCAAACAAACTTTCTTCGGAGAAACCTGCTCCTTCTTCCTTTAAATCCATTACAGCACTCTCCAACGCAAAATCACCTCTCATCATTTGAGGAGGAGGAGAAACAGTGTTGACATCTCCTGCGACTAATTTTAATTGAGCCTGAGGGAAGGAAGTCCCCGATCTGTTACTCACGGTTGTCCAACCTTCCAAATTAATTTTATTATCATCTGCATTAACTTCCGCTACATAATCAGCTTGCCAAGTCATGCCACCTGTAAGATAAGATGTTTTTGTCTGGTGTTCACCTGCTCTGTCAGTCCAAACAGTCCAAACTAAAGTCGGCTTGGTTAAAAGCCCTTCTTCCAATTTTTTGAAAGAAATTTTTTCTATATTCTTAAGCTGAATTACTCCTTCACTAGTTTCAAGCAAAACCCCATCCCTATGACTCAACAACTTACCTGTATAAGATTTGCTTGCTTCACCCTCTTTAGCATCTATGGTAATTTCTTTATCAATATATTTTTCCAACATTTTTTGAGTAGAAACCAGGTCATATTCGTAAGACTGTTCCACTACTTGTGTATCAGGGTCGTAAACATCTGTAAAAAGCACTGATTTCGCATTAATCTGGCTGGGAATATCAATATATTTCACCTCATTGTAACCTTTCTCAAGTTGAATAACTCTGTCCTCCTTTACTAAAGCTAAATTTTTGTTATAAACCGTAACCTCGGTAGATTCTTTTTTATCCGTTTCCGAAGCATTTGCAACTTGTAAAAACTGTTCAGGCTTCTCAACTGTAGTATGGTGAGAATAAGAAATAATTGAAGGTATTTTTTCTATGGATTCTTCAGCTGTTCTTACAAAAACAGCTGCCAGAAAAAAAAGGCACAAAATAATTCCTGTTAAAAAATTTTTGCTGACTTTGTACATAGTTTTATTTTTTAAAGAGTAAAAATTTTTTGTTTAACTTTAATCAATACCAAAAATAAAAGGCAGCTTAAGGATTTGAAGGTTTTACTTCTTTTTTTACTGAATTTTTCTTTCTTGAATCTGTTTTATAAAAACCTCCGCCTTTGAGAATAATTGTTGGCGTAGAAAGGAGTTTTTTTGTTTTCTTAGAAGTACATTTCAAACAGTCTACTTCTCCGGTTTTTTGAAGGGAAAGCAATTTTTCAAACTCATGTCCGCACTCCTCGCATTTGAAATCGTATTTCGGCATTTATATTTAGGCTAAGATAAAGAAACCTTGAGTATTTTATTCTTTTTAAGAAAAAAATAAAGACCTCTTATTTTTTTTCATCTAAACCTATCTTATCTCCCGTATAAATTAGTTTATCTGTCAAAGGATTTTCCACAAAAAACATAGACATTTAAAAGATTATTTGCTAGAATTATCGGAAATAAAAAAGAGTTGATAATTTGTAAAAAGTAACTAGAATGTGGTACTTGCTAAAATTCTAAACTGAAAGAAATGACAAAATACCTTACACCAGAAATTGAACCAAATGAATTGGGTCTAAAACTCAAAAGTAAGGCTATTTTTGATGAGTTAAAGAAACCGGATAGACAAGAGAAAACTGAACAAAGTTTAAAAGAAGAAAAAAAAGGCAAACTCGCTGAAAAAAAGAAAATTGTCATCCATGCAAAGAAGGAACAAAAAGCTGAAGCTAAAAAAGAAAAAATTACAAAAAAAACCCCAAGTAAAACACAACAAATCATCGATTTTGTTCTACTCAGTGGAATTATTTTTGTCGTTATTTTTTTAGCAGTCAATTTTACTGCCTACAAGGAAATTACTTTAAACTACTTATATCCGGAGAGAAAAGCTGAGCAATCTGAAAATCTGACAAAAGCTGTTGGTCCTAAAAAAATTGAGCAAATTTTAGTTTCTGTAGATAATAGCAAAAAGCATATCAAAAAAACTTTTCCCAGCTTGGATTTAAATATTACTCCGCCTGACAATAGAATTGTCATTCCTAAAATTGGAAAAAACATTCCAATTGTTGAAATGGATGCAGAAAATTTAAAAGGAGAAAACTGGAAAGAATTAGAAGATCAAATTCAGGATGGATTACGCAACGGGGTAGTTCACTACCCGGGCACCGCCGTTCCGGGTCAAGTCGGCAATGTTTTTGTAACAGGACATTCTTCCTATTATCCTTGGGATAAAGGTAACTATAAAGAAGTTTTCGCCCTTCTTCCTGAACTTGAAGTTGATGACCTCTATTACGTTTTTTACAATCAAAAAAAATATACCTACCGCATTCGTGAAAAAAAAGAAGTATACCCTGATAATGTAGATGTACTCAACCAACCAAGTGAAGAAAAAATTAGCACGCTCATGACTTGCGTTCCTGTAGGAACAGCGTTAAGAAGATTGATTATTGTGGCTGAGGAGGTTTAGTAAACTAAATGATTTCTATTAAATCTTCTAATACTGGATTTTTTCTCATCAAGTTAAAAACCTGCTGTTTTAATTCCTTTAGCTCTTTTGAATGAATTTGAAAATTTCTTTGTCGATTACCTTCCTTTTTCTGATGCCTCCTTTGTCTATAAAACCTAAATTGTCTATAAAGTAACTTTTGAATCCTTTCTCTAAATTCATGTTGAACCTCAGCTCTCTCCCAAAATTCTGTTAGTTTTTTTATTTTAGTGTCGACTCCACGCACCTTTTTTAAGGACCATTTTCTCATTTCTTCTTTTTCAGAATCAAGATCAAAGTTGCTTCTTGTTTTTGTATTGGAAAATGTCTCTTCTAAAGAAATCGAGAAGCTTTGTAACAATTTTCTATGCAGATTTAAAAACTGCTCTGGATTTTCCTCCAAAGAAGCATCTTCTAATATCCTTTTAATGTTTTTTAGTTGTAATATTTTTTCTCTTACAATTCTTCCTGAAGCTAGTTTTGAAAGATAATCTTTCAAATACAATAAGTCTCTTTTTGGGTCAGACTGACTAATCTTGAAAGGATATTCTTCCTCAATTTTACCCGTTGAATCACAACCGACACTATCAAAACGCTGCTCTATAAAATCTTTCGTTCTTCTCTTTTGCTCTCTGTTCCATTTTTTCTTAGGAGACTGCTGATTTTGTTTTCTTTTTCTTTTTCTTTTTTTAGTAAAATCAGGATTTTTACAAGCAAAAGATTTTCCAAAATGTTCCGTATTGTTTCTTCCTAGTAATTTAGGAGAAAGTATTTTTTCATTCAAAGAGTTCGGCATTTATTGAAATTAATAAAGTCAAAATTAACAAAAAAGGAGAAAATTTTCTTATACTTCTTCGCTTTTGTCAAATCTTTTAGAATTGACCCTCTATTACTAAGCAGCTAAAATTCAATTGATCATTCTTAAAAAGAAATGCCTTAATGTCATTATACTTAAAATACCGACCGCAAGATTTTGCAAATTTAATCGGACAAGATTACATCAGGCAAACAATCCTGAACTCAATCCAAAAAGGCACGATTTCACATGCTTACCTCTTTTGTGGTACCAGAGGTACGGGAAAAACCTCAACAGCACGCATCTTGGCAAAATCAATCAATTGCCAAAACCTTGGAGAAACAGGAGAACCTTGCGGTGTATGTATTATTTGTAAAGCTATCAATGAAAACAAACTCGTAGACTTAATCGAAATCGACGCCGCCAGCAACCGAGGAATTGATGAAATTCGCGAATTAAAGGAAAATATCCAATTTGCACCTTCCCAAAGCAAAAAGAAAATTTATATTATTGATGAGGTACACATGCTCACCAAGGAAGCATTTAATGCCTTACTCAAAACACTGGAAGAACCACCCGAGCACGCCTACTTCATCTTAGCAACAACCGAAGTACACAAAATTCCCGAAACAATCATTTCTCGCTGTCAGCGTTTTAATTTTAGAAAAATTAAAACTGAAGATATCGTTGATCGTTTGAAATATATTGCTGATGGAGAAGGCTTTACTTTTGAAGAAAATGCATTGGAGTTAATTGCCAAACAAGCAAACGGAGGTCTGCGAGATGCGATTGGTCTCATGGAACAAATGGCATCGGAAGGGGAACTCAAGTTTGACTTTATCAGCCAAAACTTGGGACTAGTCGGAGAAGAGCATGTTGATACTTTTTTTGAAAGTTTGGTTGCAAAATCTACCGCAGAAGCCTTGGAAAAAATTAATAAATTAGTTGAAAGCAGTTATAACCTTGCAGAATTTAATCGCGAATTTATTGAGTTCCTAAGAGACAAAATGCTGGATCAAGTAAACTCCAATCAAAGCGTAGAAGAAATTATTAAAATTATTGAAATCTTTAGCCAAGCAGGAATAGAGCTAAAAAACACCGTTGTTCCTCAGCTACCTTTGGAAATCGCTGTTATTAAAGTCTGTGAAGTAAGTGAAGGAAAAATCAGTCCTCCGAAAGAAAATAAAGAAAAAGACAAAAAAGGATTCTTCGGATTCGGTGGAGATAGCAAGCCCAAAGAAAAGAAAGATGAAAGTGAAATAAAGGCAGCAGAACAGAAACAAGAAACAGAGGCAGAAACTTCTATACCTGAAGAAAAAGAGCAAGAAAAAGATAGTGCCGTGATAGAAATTCCGGAATTTAGTTTGGATTCTGTGAAAAAAAATTGGCAGAAAATCATCGATGGAATTCCAACAGCCTTTGTAAAAATGTCTTTTAAAGCCTCTTCACCGATAAAAACCACAGAAAGCACCTTGTTTATCGGACTACAAAGCAAGTTTCATAAAGATAAGCTCTCTGACATGAGCAATAAAAACGAGATTTTAATTGCACTTGAAAAAATTTTTGAACAACCAATCAACCTTGAAATCCAAGACTTGGAAGTAAAATTAGAACCTACCATTACTGCCACAAAAACTCAAAAATCAAAAGAAGACAAAGCCCCTTCCCTAAATGAAATTGCAGAAGAAGTCTTTACATTTATTGATTAAAAATAAATGAAGTCAAATATTCGTAAAAGATTTACGCTTATTAGGGACTCTTTTAGTAAAAAAGAGCGCTTAAGCCTGAGTCAATTAATTCAAAACAAGCTTCTTTCATTGGAAGATTATATTAACTCAAAAACAGTCCTTTTATATTCGTCCTTCAAATCTGAGGTGAATACCGAAAAACTGATTAAAAGAAGTGTTGAAAAGAAAACAACACTTTTGCCACTGACAATTTCTGAAAAAAAAACAATTACCCCCTGCGCAATAAACAATCTGCATCATGATACCGCAAACGGCTTTTCCGGTATTTTAGAGCCAAAAAAGTATTGCAAAGCATATGAAAAAGAAAAGATTGATTTGGTTGTTGTTCCCGGTGTCGCTTTTGGTCTCAAAGGGGAAAGACTTGGTTATGGAGGAGGATATTACGACCGTTTTCTCAAAGGTTACAAAGGCAAAATAATCGGCATATGTTTTGAAAAACAATTAACAGATCTAATTAAGCCAGAGAAACACGATGTTTTAATGCACAAAATTGTGACGGAAAAAAGGATTATAAAATGCCAAAAATAAATTTGATTTTGACCAAATCAAATATAAGCACTATTCTAAAATTGCTTTAATATTATTCTTTAACTCTCCTCTTTAATATGGATTATAATAAACACTTTGAACTATTGAAAAAGACAGATCCAGATATTTATAATGCTCTGATTGGTGAAGAAAGACGCGAAAAAAATGGAATTGAGCTTATCCCTTCAGAAAATTATACTTACCCTGAAGTATTTGTTACAAATGGTTCAGTTTTAACAAACAAATACGCAGAAGGATATCCGGGAAGGCGTTATTACGGGGGACAAAAATACACTGATATAGTAGAAAGTCTTGCAATTGAAAGGGCTAAGAAACTATTCAAATGTGAACATGCAAACGTTCAGCCTCTTTCAGGATCTCCAATGAATCAAGCAACATATTTAGCTTTCTTGAAACCGGGAGATACCGTCCTTGGCATGGATCTTTCACACGGAGGGCACCTAACTCATGGGCATCCTGTCTCTCACATGGGTAAAATATTTAACTTCGTTCGTTATAAAACCCATCCTAACGAAAAAGGACGAATTGATTTTGACGAACTAATGAAAGTGGCAAAAGAGACCAAACCTAAAATTGTTCTTTGTGGTTACACATCTTATCCACGTGATTACGACTACTCTGATTTCAAAAAAGTTGCAGATGAAGTCGGTGCAATTACCATGGCTGATGTTTCACATATTGGAGGTTTGATCGCAGGTGGTGTGATGCGTAATCCATTTGACTACGGTTTTGATATTGTTACCACCACAACACACAAAAGTTTAAGAGGTCCACGCGGAGGAATGATACTATGTAAAAAAGAATTTGCTGATATTATTGACAAATCTGTCTTTCCCGGCTTACAAGGAGGACCGCACATGAACACAATCTCAGCAATTGCTGTTACTCTTGAAAAAGCGTTACAACCGGAATTTAAGGAATATACAGCACAAATTTTACGCAATGCTAAAGCTCTGGCTGAAACATTAATGAAAAATGGAGCAAAGCTAATTACAGACGGAACAGATAATCATATGATGGTAATGGATACAACGGCAAGCTTTGGCTTAGGTGGAACAGAGTCTGAAAATGTTCTAGATGAGGTTGAAATCACTACAAACAAACAAGTTATTCCTGATGATCCTAACCCACCACTCAGACCAAGTGGTATTCGTCTTGGTACACCTTGTGCAACAACCCGGGGAATGAAAGAAGATGAAATGAAACAAATTGGTAAATGGATGACCGACGTATTAAAAAGCCCTGAAGACAAGGAATTAAAAGCTAAAGTTAAAACTGAGCTCGAAGAGCTATGTAAAGATTTTCCGGTACCGGGAATTGACTAATTGATAAATTCAAAGAACAGAAAGAAGCACTTTTAATTAATAAAAGTGCTTCTTATTTTTAAATAAAAAACAAAACACTCGCCCCGACTCCAAAGATTAATAAAAAAGCAGCAACACTTGCTCTAAAGAGTTTTTTTGAACCAAATATCGCAATAATTGCAATTTTAACCAAAGTATTCACCATCACAGCAAGTAAAATTGTCGCCACACCTGTCCGCATTGTAACATCACCAATTTTGACTAACTTTGCAATAGTAAGAGTAATCGCATCAGTGTCAGCAAGTCCGGAAACAGCAGCTGTTGTATACAAACCTATATCACCTAAAAATTGAGGAATAAGTTTTCCCGCAGCCATAATAAAGACAAAGAAAGCCCCAAACTTTAAAGCTTCAAAAAGGGAAAAAGGTTGAGATATTTCCGGTTCATTTTTAACATTCAGATTTTTCTTTTTATAAAATAGTGCAAAGAAACCAAGTCCCCCTGCCATAAATCCCATTGAAGCAAGTGGTAAAAAAATTGCAGGAGTCATCTGCGGATGAACCACAAATACTTCTAAAATCACCCTGAAAAACATCAACATATTTGCAAATAAAATCCCGGCCACGAAAGGAGCAACATTTAATTTTGCATGATTTGACTCATCAGACAGAGTACTGGTCACAGCTGTCGAACTAGCAAGTCCGCCAATCAAACCGGTAAACACAATACTCTTTTTGCTACCGACAATTTTTCCTAAGAAAAAAGCAATAAAACGGATTGCTGCTACAAAAATCACCATCAACCAAACATGGTAAGGGTTAAAAATTTCCCATTGATCCAGATAAGTGTTCGGTAATAAAGGCAGAATAATTGCCGAAATAATCATGAATTTTAAAATTGCAAACAGCTCCCTTTGCTCAAAGTTTTTCGCAAGTTTATGCAGAGCATGTCTCAAAGCAAGAATACCCGTGAATAAAATTGCAACCGCAATCGCCGATATTAACATATCTTTTACAACCAAAACTCCAACTAAGAAACTTGCAAAGCCGGAAAATTCAGTTGTAAGTCCGTTTTTAGTATCATTCAAAGAGCAAACCGTATGACTGATTGTAATCAGTGCAAATGCCATTAAAGCAACTAAAATCGTAAAGTTATCTGAAATCATAGAAGAAATAGCACCAAGCGCTCCTAACATCGCAAAAGTACGCACTCCCCCAAAAAAGCCATATTTACCACTATCCTGCATTCGCATCTCGCGTTCAAGCCCAATTAAAGCAGCCAAGCCGGTTGCGGTTAAAATAAGTAATATAGGATTTGTCATGTTCGTTTTATTATTTTTATATTTTGTACAAAGACTTATTTTCTGATAAAATCAGTGCATTTTAGAGCAAAATCAGATTAACATTTTTTAGTTAAAAAAAACAAATTTTTCCCAAGAAACCATGAAAATAGAAAAGCATTTTTTCAAATCAAAAAAGTTTTTATTAAAATTGATTTTTCTGATTTATCTAATTCTTTTAACAAAAATAATCCTCTTTAAATATCCCCTTCATACTCTAAGTGAAGCCTATCAAACAAATAGTTTTGAAATGATTCAACAGAGACTTAAAACAGCAAACTTCATACCCTTCCAAACCATTGAAAACTATCTCAGGCATTTTTTTTCTTTAAAAGTTGCGCAAATAAATATTTTTGCCAATATTTTTGCCTTCTTACCTTTGGGTTTCTTCGCACCGATTATTTTAAAAAAGTTCAACAAAACTTTAAAAGTTTTGACATTGGCAATATTAGTTTCACTTTTTTATGAGTCTATACAGCTACTTTTTGGAATTGGCACATTTGACGTTGATGATTTAATTTTAAATACTTTTGGAGCTCTTTTAGGTTTTATTCTTTTTAAAACAGCAGTATCTCTCAAAAAAAAGTTTAAAAAATTAAACTCTTCTCAAAAAGAGAAGAACTAAAACTCATTAAACGACAGAGTCAGGACAAATTTTTCGATAATCACAAAACTGGCAAATCATACTCCCGGGAGTAGCATTAAAATCACCCGCTTTAATTTTATCAATTACATCCCAAATTTCTTGTTTAGCTTCATTCAGGGTTTTTTCAGATCGCTCTGCTGATATTTTTTGATTATCTTTCAAAAAGTACAAGCTAAACAGGGTTGATTCCATCTTCATAAAATCTCTGGTCGCAATCGCATACAAAGAAAGCTGCAAATCTTTTTTCATTCCTTTCTGTACATACGGACTAAGTTGTCCCGTTTTATAGTCAATCACCTCAAAAGTTCCATCGGGAAGCTTATCTATACGATCAATACGACCGTTAATCATCACGTATTCTCCCTCTTCATTATAGAGTTTAATACGAAATGCTTCTTCAATTTTTTCCGGTATGATCCAATTTTTTTCATTAGAGTGATAAAACTGCCTCAAGATCTCTTCAGCATTTTTGTAATAATCTTGCTCTTCTGATGAATCTCGATAACCGCTTGATTTCCAATTTTTCTTCAAATAAAGCTTTAGAGCTTCAAAACTGGGAATTTGCTTTTTCTTTTTTATTTCACGATAGAAGTCTTTGAGTGCGTCATGAACCGCCGAACCGAAATTTGCAGCCACTCCCGGTTCTGAAGGAATTCTAAGCAAGTAACGATAATGGTAGAACTTGGGACAACGCTTAAATGTATTAATTTGCGTGTAAGAAAGATAGTTATTAAATAAGTTCTCCGGTTTTTTTTCTTGTGATGGTGTGGATTTTTTAACTGTAAACTTTGACTCCAAATCGTCTAAAATTGCTGCATTCTGTTCAAATTTTCTAAATTCAATTTGGGGATTTTCTATAATTTCATCTAAAAACGAAGAAGATTTCCACTTCCTCGTCCCACTGTTATAAGTTTCTGAATAAGACAAATAGAGGTTTTCTTTAGCACGTGTAATTGCAACGTAAAAAAGCCTACGCTCCTCTTCTGTGTGAAATTCTTCCGAGATATTTATTTCTTTGACCAACTCATCCGCCAGTACAATCGCCTCTCGCCTATTGATCGAAGGAAACTTATTGTGCACTAGGGCAGGCACAAAAACAGTTTTAAATTCTAAACCTTTTGAAGCATGAATCGTCATGATCTTTACAGCATCTTCATCGTTGGATTCTGCTGTTTTAGGGTTATCACCAGCCTCAATCTGAACTTTTAAATAATCAATAAAAGGTAAAACTGTCTTCTTTTCGTTTTGTTTTTCAAAGGTAGCAATTCTCTGAAAAAATTCATTCACATTTCCACTAAACAATTGACAAACTGATATTCCTTGCTTTTGAGCTATCTGATTTAAATGGTTTTCAAAGTTCACTTCTTTCAAAAAATCCCAAAGCAATTGTCCCACAGACATAGTCTGGGATTTTTCGATGTAGTTGTGGAGAAGGTTAATAAAGTCGTTTAAAAGTAAACTTGTCTTTCTAGCTTGTCCAGAATCTATACTTTGCTTATTGCCTAAACTTCCCAAACCTTGAGGTTCAGACTCCGGACTTTTTCTTGCTGCGCTCGAAGCCGGAATGACGGACTCTTTTTTACTTTCAACTTTTAATTTTTCACTTTCAAAATTCTCACCCCCCTCTACATCTCCCTTCGCTTCGCTTCTGGGAACTGTATCTCTCGCAACTCGCGGCTCTAGGTTAACAGCTTGTTCTCCAAACATATCAAGAGTCTCACTCCCCTTTTGTTCCTTGCGTAATAACTGGAGATATTTAAAGAGAGAAAGGTTCTTCTTGCGAGCTTCTTGTAAATATGTAACTAAATCGATTTGCGCGAATTTAAAATAACGACTTTGCATCAAGGCAAACAAATCAATGTCATCACTTGGATTAGCTAAAACCGTCAAAAAACTTATCAGATCTTTCACCTCCGGCTGAAGAAAAAGTCCTCGATTACCTATAAATTGATAAGGAATTCCCTTACGATCAAGTTCTCCCAGGAAAATATCAGCACTGGCACGATTACGCACTAAAATTGCAATATCTGAATAGTTCTTAGTTGGTAGTTGGTGGTTATTAGTTAAATTGGTCGTCATTCTGGCTTGTCCAGAATCTGCACCTTTCTTACTGCCTAAATCTCCCAAACCTTGAGGCTCAGATTCCGGACTTTTTCTTGCTTCGCTCGAAGCCGGAATGACGGACTCTTTTTTGTTATGATTTGTCATTCGTAATTCATCGTTCGTAATCGAAAGAATTTCTTCAGTAATCCGGTCTGCTTCGCTTAAATCATCCTGAAACTGCCAAACTTGTATTTTATTATTCTCAACGGTTCCTTTGGCAGAGAGTTTTTTATTGATGTTTAATTTAGTCTCAAGTCGATTTGGATTATTATTTTGAATACTTGCATAAGCCAAATCCAAAATATTTTGAGAAGATCGATAGTTCTCATTTAAAACAAAGTTTTTTGAATCCGGATAATTCTCTTCAAATTGAAGAATATTGGAAAGTGACGCACCTCTGAATTTATAAATCGCCTGATCGTCATCTCCTACAACCATCAAATTATTGTGTTCATTCGCCAGCATTTCCACAAGCTTATTTTGTGCAAAATTCGTATCCTGAAATTCATCCACCATAATGTACTGATAAAGCTTTTGGTACTCAGCCAGAATATTTGGACGCCTGCGAAATAAATCCAAGACAAGATAAATTAGCCCGCCAAAATCAATTTTACTTTCTTTGAGCAAAAGATCTTCGTAGATTTGATAAGCCTGTGCCAACTCTTTTTCCTTTTTGACAATTAAGTTAGCCTGACTTTGAAATTCTACAATAGGAGGTTCTTTTTTACTTTTTCGTTTCTTTTTTGCTTCTTTTTGTTCCCATTCCGCTGTTAATTCATTGCAAATTTTTTCAACGCTCAAACTTCTTGCATACTTTAAATAAATTTCGGGAGAAATGTCCTCTTCTTTCAAACGTGAGAAATGTGAGCTTAGATTAGCAATAAATTTGGTAGGATTGCCAAGAGGGCGAAAATAATCGAGTTTAAGTTCAAGCAGATTTTCCCGCAGAAAAATCCAAGCAGCCACCTGATCCATTAATTTGAAGTCAGGGTCAATTCCCATTTCAATTCCTGCTTCAGCGAGGATTTCCTTACAAAAAGCATGAAAGGTTCTTATTTTCACTTCTCCAAATCCCAGTGGCATCGCAAGATCAATTCGCTCTTGCATTTCTGCAGCAGCTTTCTCTGTAAAAGTCAGAGCCAAAATATTCTCCGGTAGACACTTTTTCTTCTCAATAAGTTGAATCACTCTCTGCGTAATCACGCGTGTCTTCCCCGTCCCTGCTCCTGCAATAATAATTGCACTCCCTTCTTCATGCTCGACGGCAGCTGCCTGTGCTGGATTAAGTTGAAATTCCATGAAGTTATATCAGACAGCTAAAGCAATCCGTTCAAATTCTTCTGAACAACATGCTTTAGCTCTTTATTTACAGTCCTTCCCCTTTTCCCGCAGTGCGGGGGAGGTTAGGAGGGGGGAAATGCTTTAGTTGAAAAACCCCTCTTCAACGTAATTGTACTCCAATCCCCAAAATTGATACAGATAGGTTAAAAACAAAAGAAAGGAAAAGACTTGACATTTTTTAATTATTATTGCAAAATATGGATACTTTGAGATAACCATAATTTTTATGCGTTATCTCAAGATGTTCTTTTACAAGAAGGCTAATATAACTCTCCGGTTTATATGCAGCTCTTAAGGACAGTAAGGTTTAGTGTCTTTAAGTGCTGTATATAATAATAAACGTTGGTAACTTTCGCTCATTTATTAATGATGCAAAAAGTTGCTGACCAACTTAAGGAGGCAATCATGAAGAAAAAAGTATTTATCTGCACGATCATTTTTTTGGTTCTATCTGTTGGCATGACTTACGTTGTATTTAACAATGAAGATCCTACCGCCATTCAAGGCTGGAACTGGGCAGAATACACTAAGGCAGACCTCGTAGGAGAGACGTCTTCTAATGGTATTCTCACCCTGTCAGCGTATGAACCCGAAACTGAACTTTTGCCCAGAATCAATAACTGGTGGTTAAACTTCTCAATGGATATGGGAGATTTCTACAAAAGGAATCCCAAGATTTACGCATTCTACGTGCTGCTCCTGGCTCTCTCTGTTTCTCTCACCTTCACTTTTGAATGGGAGCGTGTACGGGTAAAAATTTTTGTACGCTAACCGAAAGGGGTACGCAGTTTGTGCCCCCCCAAAAAAGACTTTTTCATTAACACATATTAGCCTTCTTCTCTTTCAAAAATATTTCCTAAGCATAGAAGTAAAAACCTCTTCAGCCTAAAAAGGCTGTTTTTTTGGTTTAACACAATTAAAATTTCACAACAAGCCCAAAAGACTTTACAAATCAGATATATTTCTATAAAAAAGAGAACCTCAAATTAAAAATAAAAATATATATGTACGAAAGCAAGCAACTTAATGGAGCAGAATCACTCCCGAACACAAGTCAAAAATACAAAGAAGCAGAAGTAGTGGGTATTTTAAATCCCAATGAAAATGGTGATCTTGCAGCTTCAGATATTCTTCAATTTCATGGACAAATTTATCAAATTTATTACTACACCAAAAATCAAATAGAAATCTTGGAAGACATAGTAGAAAAAAGCGGTTATTTAAAAGCCAGATTAAAAATTATTTATCAGGGAATTTCACCACAGTTTGAAGTAATTGAAATTTTAGAAAAAGAAAAAACTACTACTGCAATATAGGAGCTTTTTGTTTATGAAAATCTCTCCAAAAACTACTCAGTAACTTCTTTAATCGCCGCATCAATTAGAAGAAAAATATCTTCATACGAACTACCTGATTTCACAACCTCGCCATTTATCGCAAAAGTAGGAGTACCCCGAAGTCCCATTTGCAAAGCTCTTTGTAAGTCCGATTTTACTATATCTGCCGTCTCTTGGTTATCCACACAAGTATTAAAAGCCTCTGTATCCAGAGCTAAATTAATCGCATGTTTTTTCAGATTTTTTGTATCAAGCTGATCTTGAAATCTATAAACATACTTCACATATTTCCAAAAAGCCCCCTGTTTCCCTGCACACTCAGCCGCAACAGCAGCTCCAAAAGCATGAGGATGAATACTTTCCAGCGGAAAATGATGAAAGCTAATTTTGATTTGATCCTCATAATTTTCCAATAAAACATCCGTAAAGTTACTCGCTCGCGAACAAGCAGGACACTCAATATCCGAATAAATTTGAACATCTACCTTTGACTCAGAATTACCTAAATATTCTTTATTAACAGGTTGATCAGCAGAATTATCACATGCTGTTAAAAAAATAACAAAAGCAAAAAGCGGAAGAATAAATTTTAATTTCATGATGTTTTTTTTGTTAAGAATAAAAGTTTTATTTAATCATCAATTTTATCAACCTCGATTGTCACAAGCACACTGGAAGTTTCCTGAGTGTTGATACCTGCAGGCAAAATCAGCTCCATACGCTTTAAAGTATTGTGATCAAGACTGGTTATGTCAATCGGTTTTGTTTCTATATAATCAATCTTTTTTAAATCTCTTGTATTTCCCTGAATAACAACAGTAGAAGGTGAAACCAAAACTTTATTGATAAAATAATTGGCGGATTCAAGATCACCAACCAAATTTGCACGTACTCCCACTGTTTTATATTTTTGAATCTGGATCACCGGAATTGTCACCGCCACAGAAGGCGGAACAATTTGTAAATTTCTGATTTGATTTTGATTCTCATCATAAGCAAAAAGGCTGATCTCAGACCTAATATCAGTCATCTCCAACCCCTTTAAGGTTACTTCCGCTTTTACCTCGGTCGCCCTCTCAATCAAGTTTTTCGGACCTTGCACTTCCACTTCAGTGAGCTCATAAAGAGGATCTTGCGCCTCAAAGTTTTCTGCCGCATTCCCTTTGATTTCAACAGAAACATTCAGCGTTTTGGAAGTGATTTCTTCAATATTAATTGTCGTATTATTCGGTTCAATTTTAACAACTTTAACTTTTGGATTTTTTGATGTCACCTGAATCGGAACATTATGCTCCCCGGAATTTAATCCTTTTAAATCAATGTAAGCCTCAAAATCATTCACAGACAAATCTACGTACGTTTCCTGCGAAGCTTCCAATTTCAACTCAACCGTACCCAAACTGTTTGCAAGGGTTAAATTTTCTGCGATGTTAAATGGTTTTATGGTGACAGGTTCTTGAAATGGTTTGATATTGTTTTTCAAAGAAACAACTCCCGCCCAAAAGATAATCGCAAGTAATAAAGCCGAAAATTTGAGTCCTACATTTTTTAACATAATCAGCTAAAATTATTTTTAATTACTCTTAACTTTGTTTTTTAATAATCTTTTAATTTTTGTTCCTCTTTTTTGTCCGATTAAAATTGACTCTAAGATACTCTCTAATCGATCAGAAGATATATTTCTCTGAATTAACCCTTCTTTAACAAAAGAAATTTCTCCGCGTTCTTCCGAAACAACGACTACAAGCGCATCCGTAAGCTCTGAAAGACCTAAGGCTGACTTATGCCTTGTGCCAAATAAATAATCATAAGTCTTATGTGAAATAGGCAAAACACAACCTCCGGCAAAGAGTTTATCTCCTTTGATAATCACAGCTCCATCATGTAAGGGAGATTTAGGAAAAAATATATTCAAAAGCAGTTCCTTGGAAGCTTTTGCCTTCAGAATCACCCCTGTTTCAGCATATTCAAGTAAGCTGACCTGCCTTTCAATAACAATCAAAGCTCCGTGTTTTTTACGCGCTAAGATTTCGGTTGCCTTCACAATATTTTTGATTATTCCTTTTATACCCGTTTCGTCCAAGGAAGAAGTAAAAAGCTGGGCTTGTCCCAAACGCTCAAGTCCACGACGTAACTCCTGCTGAAAAACAATTGGCACCGCTACAATCAGCATTGTCAAAAAGCTGTTCAATAAAGTAGTCAAAGCATCGAGTTCAAAAATTTGACTAATCGCAAAAGCAAATCCCAAAATCGCAAAACCAATCAAGATATTTATCGCACGAGTACCTTTGAGCCACTTGAGAATGACATAAAAAAAGATCGTAATCAGTAAAATATCAAGAAGAACTTTCGGTAAGGAATAGTCAGAAAGACGAATATTTTCCAAAAAAATACTCGCTTGATTCGTCAAAAGAGAGATAAAATCAGAAATAATTTGATTAAGGAATTGTACCATTGATCGATCAGACTTTAAGCCATGGAATTCTAAACTTTCACATAATGATAGTCAATTCACTTTATTTAATTAACATTGCATCACCAAAACTAAAAAAACGGTATTCCAAATCGACCGCTTTTCTGTAGGCTTCAAAGACAAATTCCTTCCCTGCCAAAGCACTCACAAGCATAAGCAGAGTACTTTTGGGCAAATGAAAATTCGTCAACAAAGCATCCACAATTTTAAAATCATAAGGAGGATAAATAAAAATATCCGTCTCCCCTTTTTGCGCGATTAAATTTCCATTTTGATCCAAAGAACTCTCCAAAACACGCATAGAAGTTGTCCCTACTGCAAGCACTTTTTTGCCTGCTTTTTTAACCGTCTTAATTTTATCAACCAAAACTTGGCTGATTTCATATTTTTCAGAATGCATTTCATGTTCTTCAATCTGATCAGCTTTAACCGGTAGAAATGTTCCCAAACCAACATCCAAACGTACAAAACCCAGCTCAACTCCTTTTTGTTTCAATTTATTCAGATATTTTTCCGTAAAATGTAATCCTGCTGTCGGAGCCGCAACAGAACCAAGTTTATCGCTATAAACGGTTTGATAACGCTCTTTTTCTTCTAATTTTTCTTTGATATAAGGAGGCAAAGGCATTTCTCCTTGTTCATCTAAAAACGGATAAATATTTGACTGATTAAATTGAATTAAACGTGTTCCATCTTTATTAATTTTTAAAACTTTACCTGAAAATTCCGGGCTGAATTTAATTTCAACACCTTCTTTTAATTTTTTACCCGGTTTAACTAAACACTCCCAAGCCACACCTTCTTGCAGGCAGCTAAAGCTGTCTGTTGAACGGCATGCTTTAGCTTCCCGATGAAAGTGCTGCTTTTGTTTGAGCTCTTTTTCAGCCTTAGAAACTTCTTTCAGGAGAAAAACTTCCACCTTTTTAGCATAATTTCTGATTTCACCAAAAAGACGCGCCGGTAAAACACGCGAATTATTCATCACAAGTAAATCTCCCGGATCAAGATAAGCGATCAGATTTTCAAAAAGATCATCATGAATCACATGATCTTTTTTGTTTAGAACCATCAACCTTGAAGCCGTTCGCTCTTTCAAGGGTTTTTGAGCAATCAGTTTCTCAGTTAAATGATAATCAAAATCAGCTAATTTCATTTATTAAAATTACAAAATACCACAACTCGTTCGCATCATTTCGACCCCATTCGACGTTCCTCAGGGCAGGCTACACGATTTTGTAGTTAGAATTAATTTATGTCAATTCTTTCCTTACTGGAAATAAAACCTGAATGAAGAGGAAAGATCTTAAAACCACATACAATCCAAGCTCAACTACTGAAAAGTTTGTCATCCTGAACGAATCCCGCTTGCGGGAATAGTGAAGGATCTCAACCACTACCTGCAGATAATTCTTGCAATCAACAAGAGATTCTTCATCGTTGCACCCCCCTTCTCAGAATGACACAACTGTTTTATCATTCCCCTTCTCCTTCCCCTGCTAAATATTCTTCACATTGTGCAATCAAAGAATCAGCTTGGTCTTTAATCAGTCTTGCAACTTTCTGGACATCATTGTTAAATTCCCACGCATTTGTCGCTGTAACTTTTGTTGTATTAGCAAGCTCTATCGCTCCTTGGCAATTTGATTGCTGTACAATCATACGATAAGCGTCAATTAGTTGTTTGATTGACTCGGCTAATTTGATCGCACTTTGTATCGTAGGTTTGTTTGCCTCGTTTTTATCCACATTTAGAGCTTGGTTTGAAAAATCATAAGCAATGTCTGCGGCATTGTAGGCATCATCATACTCCCTTACGTTCAGTAAATTCATGGCAGAGGCTACTTGTAGTTCCGCTTGTTCAAGTAAAAACTTACTACTGTTTTGCTTTTTTAAGGCAATCAATAAATACATAATATCTGCCACTTCCCCACGAGTCAATTCCTTGGAAGGTTCTAGTTTTGCCTCTCCGGTAAAGCGGATTAAGCCTGTTTCCTGAGCGAAATTTAGATATGGAAAATACCATGCATCTTTATCCGCATCTAAAAAAGTTTGATCTGAAGTCGCATAATTACTAACATCAACATTATTCGCAATTAAAAGCATTTTGAGAAGTTCTACTTTATTTACAGAACGAGCAGGAGCAAAAGTTCCATCAGGATTTCCTTTCACTATGCCAATTTCTTTCGCTTTCATGATAAATTTGGCAAACCAAACATCTTTTTGAACATCAGAAAATTCAGACTCTCCCTCTAGTTCCGGTGACTCTATGCTTGATCCTTGAAGAATAATTTTGAGAACCTCGGCTCGATTAATCGTATTATCAGGTTTAAAAGTCCCATCGTCATATCCTCCAATTACTTCGGAACCTTTGAGATACTCAACTGCAACATAATGCTTGTGAGTTTCGGGAACATCAACAAAAGTAGCAGCGGAGGCTACAGATGGAATTATCAGAGCTGTAATTAAGAGCGAAAACAAAACCGATTTTATGTTTTTATTTTGCATGGTTTTTTAGTTAAGTTTTATTTTTACACAATATGAGTTCATTTTAGCTATTTTTAAAATAAAAAACTAACCAAAAGCAGTGAATTTTATTGACAAAACAAGCCTAATGTAATATAAATATATTAGCATTTCTTCTGTATGATTTTCCTTCATGTATAAAATGATCTGAGCGGAAAAGCATCGAAGACAGATCTTTAAAAATTAGATGATTATTACTAGCTAAGTTGATTTCATAGAGCAAGTTTATAATTGCCAATTTTGGGAATAGTCTCTAATGTTCTTGAGATTGGTAATTATAAACTTTAAACCTTTAATAAAAATGGATTTACGCCCCTACGGGATTTTTTTTTACCACTAATTCAAAGAAAGGACTTCAACCATGAAAAAAACCCGATTTTTTTTGACCATGACAGCACTTTTTCTTTTAATTTTCAGCTCTGCCTACGCAGACACCGTCCTTGAGCAGAGGACAGTAGGCAGTAAAGTATTTACGCTCTCTTTCGGATCCGTAACACCTCCTGCAACAATCCCGGAAACAGACATGTATGGTGGAACCCCCATCACACTCAGTACGGAGTTGAAAAATGCCCCGGTCATGAAAGGGGGAAAAAGTTTTGTTCTCAAATCCGCCTGCTCTGCCCACGTGAGAGGATTTTATGCAAAAATCCCTACCGACCAGCAAGTGTATTACCAGGCACAAAACTTCACTAGGGACATCACCTATATCAACGATCATCCGACCATTGACTTGGTTACATGTAAAATGGAGACAGGAGAGGCACTCTACGTAGACACGAATTGCAATGCACAATTCTTCGTTATCACCTTCAAATACGGCAACGGAGAAAAGAAATACGCAGTCCTCTACAACGGCAAGCCTCCAAGGTTTAATGGCAATAATTTTGAAATCCAATAACCTAAACAATAATCATCTTCTTCCCAAAAAGGGCATGACCATCACTATCGGTCATGCCCTTTCTCACATATACATCTTTTTAATTAATACGCCTTGGCAAATAGTCCGATTTGAGTCGCATCTTTTTTACAGTAAATGCACTCCCCTTTTGCCTGACCTGCATAAGCGAAGGGTAAACAGCGAATCGTCGCCTTTGTTTCCGCTTGAATTTTTGCTTCGCAATCACCATCACCACACCAACCGGCTTTGATAAAACCGGGATTTTCTTTGATAATTTTTTTAAATTTCTCGTAATCAAAAACTTCATGCGTGTTCTTTTGTTGAAATTCAAGGGCTTTTTCATACATATTTTTTTGAATATCCAACATTAAAAAAGTAACCGTACTAGCAACTTTTCCAAGTAAAATAGATTTCTTTTCCCCTGTATCTCTTCTGGCAACTACCACCTCATCTTTCGCCAAATCGCGTGGTCCGACCTCTATACGCACCGGCACACCCTTAAGTTCCCATTCATTAAATTTAAACCCCGGTGTCTTTTCTGTTCGATCATCAAGTTCAACTCTAATCCCTGCCTCTTTTAGCTCAGCCTCCATTTTCAAACATTCCTTTCTCACCAATTCCTCCTCTTCCGGTGTTCGAAAAATTGGCACAATCACAGCTTGAATAGGAGCAATTTTTGGTGGGATCTTCAGTCCGCCATCGTCTCCATGCACGACAATTAAAGTCCCGACAATACGAGTGGAAAGCCCCCATGATGTTTGCCAAGGCAACTGCTGTTTTTCATTTTCATCAGTGAATTCAATTCCAAAAGTCTTGGCAAAACCTTGTCCAAGCTGGTGAGATGTTCCGGCTTGAATAGCTTTGCCGTCCTTGGCCAAAGCTTCTGTCGTCGTTGTATATTTTGCTCCCGGAAATTTTTCCGCTTCGGATTTCGTACCGGTTATGACAGGAATTGCCAAATCTTCTTTATCCAAATCCTGATACATTTCCAAACAGCTAATTGTCCATTCATCCGCCTCAGCTTCGGTTGCATGAACAGTGTGACCTTCTTGCCAAAGAAACTCGGTTGTCCGTAAAAAAGGACGTGTTCTTTTTTCCCAGCGTACTACATTAGCCCATTGATTCACCAAAAGTGGTAAATCACGATAAGATTTGATCCAGTTTGAATAAGCATCGTACATGATTGTTTCACTTGTTGGTCGCACATAGAGTTTCTCACCCAGTTCTTTTTCTCCGACATGTGTGATCGTGACAAGCTCCGGTGCAAATCCGTCGACATGTTCTTCTTCTTTTTTAATAAAACTTTCCGGTATGAATAGAGGAAAATAAGCATTTTTTACACCCTTTGCTTTGATTCGATCATCAAGCGCTCTTTGAATATTTTCCCATAAAGCAAAGCCATAAGGTTTGATAATCATACAACCTTTCACTGCTGAATAGTCAGCCAAATCTGCTCTTGCAATAATATCCAGATACCATTTTGAAAAATCTTCTTTTTGTGGTGTTATTTTCGCCATAATTTTATTTTGATAAAATATTTATTCAAAGTTTTGCCGTGCTATTTTATGCTTTTTGGCTTTAGATTGCAAACAACCTTTTTTCACTCAAAATTCAAAAAACTTGACTCAGATTCATTTTTATAATTAAATATCAAACAGTATTACATATTATTTTTTTAATTTATCTTCCTCATGACCATTACGAACATTCAAACAAAAATGTATTCACAAAAAAAATTATCAAGAGAAAACCTATTGATTTTTAACGGACCCAAAATCCCAGAAATTGGTGAAGCCGCTAGTTTGGCTTTAGAAGAAGATATGTTAGGACAGAGAACTGAAGAGGTTACAAGTGACGATCCTGCTGTGCTAGAAATACTTGCCCATCAAAAAGACTGCGTTAGAGATTTAGAAATATAATAAATTAAACATTTCCAAAAAAGCCATACTAAAGCAATGTGGCTTTTTTATTTCATAAAAATTTTTACTCCGGATCTTGCTGATTTAACTCTTCAATTTTATTTTGAATAAAGGTCTTGACTGAAAATGGTTCAGGAAAATCCAACTTTGGAGATTTCTCATAAGAAGTACTGCTCTCAAGCAAAATATGGTAAGCATAATATTGATGACAGTCTTTAAATTCTGAAAGGAGCTTCTTAGCAAATTCTGAAGGGATATTAAAGAAAATCTCTCCCCAGTTCTCTCCCTTTTTAGCTATGATCAGATCGTTCAATTTTTCTTTTAAAACAAATAGCTCTTTGCCAAATCTTTCCCACTCTGCCTCAGGTGATTCCTCAGAAACTTCTGGTATTTGTTCCAAAAACTTAGAAATGAAAAAAGAAATAAGCCACAGAAGTTCCCAAGACGATACCCGCAAACATTTGCAAATAAGTATGTCCCAGCCTTTCGTCCAACTTTTTCTCTGATTGCAAAGTATTCAGAACCTTGGCGTGCTTCCCTGCCTGCCAACGTAAACTCACCGCATCGTAAAGAACAATAATCGCCAAAACCATCGCAATCGCAAACTCAACCGATCCCAGACCGGAGACAAAATAAACAACTGTCGCCAAAGAACTAACTAAGCTGGAATGCCCGCTCGGCATACCTCCCGAATGTAAAAATGTTCTTAGTGAAAGCTTTTTTTGCTGAACCGAAGTAATCACCACCTTCAAACTTTCGGCTAGAAACAAAGCAACAAGCGGGATTAAAAACGGAAAATCATGTACAATTTGCATAGTTTTTTTATTTAAAACAACAAACTGATTTTAGCGATTAAGCTTTTCTAGGTCAATATCCCCCACCGACGAAGGCGACGTTACGTAACGTCGCCTTCGTCGCTAGTGTCATCCTGAGCATAATCGAAGGATTCCTTTACACAAGTTAATATTCAAATAACTTAGTATAGCCATATTGAATTCTGTAAAACCCAAAATTTAGGCTACAGATTCCAGACAAGCTGGAATGACATTCTTCTTTCTCTTCCCTTTTATAATCAAATCCTTTAAAATCAATCTGTCAATAAATCATTCATCAAGACCAAAATGATTGATCGCCATATCAAAATTATTCAGGCAATTGTTGATAGTTTTACCGAAACAGCACTTCCTGTAGGTTCAAAATTTTTGGTAGAAAAATACGAA